>JBFFMO010000143.1:0-8028 GCA_041554035.1 Allomicrovenator sp.
GCCTGTGACGATGATGATGACAACGACACCATCCTCGACACCGTCGACAACTGCCAGTTCGTTGCCAACACCGATCAAGCCAATAACGACCTCGACGCCCTCGGCGATGCCTGCGACGACGACGACGACAACGACACCATCTTGGACACCGTCGATAACTGCGTATTCACCGCAAATACCGACCAGGCCAATAACGATGCCGACGCCCTCGGCGATGTCTGCGACGACGATGACGACAACGACACGATCTTGGACACGGCCGACAACTGCCAGTTTGTCGCCAACACCGACCAGGCCAACAACGACGCTGACGCCCTCGGCGATGTCTGCGACGACGACGACGACAACGACACCATCCTAGACACCGTCGACAACTGCGTGTTCACCGCAAACACCGACCAGGCCAATAACGATGCCGACGCCCTTGGCGATGTCTGTGACGACGACGACGACAACGACACCGTTCTAGACACCGTCGATAACTGTCAGTTCGTCGCGAATACCGACCAGGCCAATATCGACGGTGATGCCTTGGGTGACCTCTGCGACGACGACAACGACAACGACACCATCCTCGACACCGTCGACAACTGTCCCTTGGTTGCAAACACCGATCAGGCCAACAACGACGCCGATGCTTTGGGCGATGTATGCGATGACGATGACGACAACGACACGGTGCTCGACACCGTCGATAACTGCCAGTTCGTCGCCAACACCGACCAGGCCAACAACGATCTCGATGCGCTTGGCGACCTTTGTGATGACGACGACGATGACGATGCCGTCCTCGACGACGACGACAACTGTCCGTTCGTGGAAAATGCGAATCAGGTCGATACGGATGGCGACCTCATCGGCGACGCCTGTGACGATGATGACGACGACGACACCGTTTTGGATGACGAGGACAACTGCCCACTCGTCGCCAACCTCGACCAGCTCGACACCGATGCTGACGGCATCGGTGACCTCTGCGAAGATGACACGGACGGCGACGGCATCAACGATGACGGGGATTCCAGCTTGACCGTCGGTGACAACGTATGCGCCGATGGCGTGGTCGCAGATTGCGACGACAACTGCCTTCTGGTCGCCAACCCTGACCAGTTCGACAACGACAGCGATGGCTTTGGCGATGCATGCGACGAGGACGATGATAACGACGACGTCATCGACATGAACGACAACTGCCCCATGGTCGAAAATACCGACCAGCTCGACACGGACGGCGACCTCATCGGCGACGCCTGTGACGAAGATGATGACGGCGACGATATCGCCGATGACGTCGATAACTGCCCGTTGGTCGCAAACGCCGATCAGGCAGACGAAGATGAAAACGGCATTGGCGACGCCTGCGAGGAAAACGCCAACAACGGGACCAATAACGGAACCAATAACGGAACCAATAACGCCACTTCTTTCGAAGTTCAGGGTGGCTGCTCCACGGCTCGTACGGCGGGCGACGCGTCACTCTTCGCCATTGTGTTCGGGTTATTACTCGGCTTCCGTAGACGAACCTGAGGCTCGTCTTGGTGCTCTAGCTTCCTAAAGAGGCGCGTGGCTTATCCACGCGCCTCTTTTTTTTTCCGGATTTCTGCAAGCGACAAAGGCCCAGCGGAAAATCGTCAACGCAAGTGCACTAAACCGTCACATTGCAGGGTCGTATCGCGACCGTGTCTCTCGTAGAATCATTTTTCATGAATTCAAGACCCCGTTCTTGTTTCGTCGCTGCGCTTCAGCGCAACAACGACCGAGAGAGATAAAATGAACGTAAATAAATCAATAATTATTCTTGCAGCTCTCGCGTCGATTTCGTTTTCTTCAACCGCTTGGGCCGATGGTGATGAATTTTTAGCCGAATCTTTCCGCGAAACCATCGATGGAGGCGGCGTCGTCACCGCCGGTGCCGGTTTTGCTGGCCGCGCGGGAAATCCAGTTTCATCCAAAGACCTCCAGATCTCGGGTGTGCCCACGAACGCCACCGTGCTTCACGCCTTTTTATACTGGTCGGTTCAGGGCGCCGAAGACCCATCGGTCATGATGAACGGAGCACGCGTCACGGGAACTCGAATCGGCAAGGCTGGTCCATCTTGCTGGGGTGGGGACGCCACCTATTCCTACCGCGCAGATGTGACTCAAATGGTGGCCGGCAATGGCGTCTACAAGATCAGCGAGTTGCTCAGTGCTGCTGGCACCACCAGCATGGGCGACGCCAATGGCATATCTCTGATGGTCATCTATCAAGATTTGACCGCCACTCACACCACCCAGGTCATCATTCACGACGGCGCGCGAGCGGCGTCCAATATGGGCGATGTCACCTCTTCCATCTTTGAATTGCTTGACGTTCCGGTCATTCCCAACAAAAGCACGTTCGGGTTGATGGTCGGCGACGGCGAAGACCGGCCCGACGGTCCGTTGACGTTCATGGGGTCAACCATAGACACAAACGCCTTCGCAGGCAGCGCAGGGCCCATGTGGGACGACCTGCAATTTGACGTGAATGCGTTGATGTTGCCCGGAACCACCCAGGCCATGTGGTCCCAAGGTCAGGTTCAAGATTGTTTGGCCTTTACGACGGCCTGGTTGGCCATCGAAGTGCCCGCGCAAGACCAAGATCAAGATCAAGATGGAATCGTGGATTCGCTCGATAATTGTCCCGACGTGGCCAACCCTGACCAAAAAGACTCCGACCAAGACGGAGTCGGCGACCTGTGCAGCGACGTCGACAACGACGGCGTCCTGGACGCAGTCGATAATTGCATCAAAAACCCAAACCCTGACCAAAATGACGCGGACAACGACCAAATCGGTGACGCCTGCGACGATGACGCGGACAACGACGGCCTCATCGATGAACTCGATAATTGCCCATTCATCGCCAACCCAGAGCAAACCGACAGCGAGGAAGACGGCCTCGGCGATATCTGCGACCCAGATGACGATAACGACGACGTGATCGACGAATTGGATAATTGCCCATTTGTCGCCAACTCCGACCAGATCGACGAAGACGGCGATGGATTTGGGCCGGCTTGCGACGAAGACGGCGATATCCCCGACGAAGAAATCATCGACGAGCCGATCGACGAGACACCCAACACCGAAGTCCCGATCGACGAGGAAGACCCGCTCACCTTCGATTTGAACGGTGGCTGTTCGACAACCGACCAAAACGCAGATTCCCCGCTCCTGCTCGTGCTGGCCGGCATGGGCCTACTCGCCATCCGGCGTCGCTGATTTTCACTCGAAGTCCTGACAGGCCGTGATTCAGTCCGCCGGGCCTCCATCCCGGCTGTGATTCGGTCTGCCGGGCTCCAGCCCGGCATTGAGATTTTGTGGTTCGGTCCGCCGGGCCCCAGCCCGACATTGAGATTTTGTGGTTCGGTCCGCCGGGCCTCCATCCTTGTGATTCGATAGGGGTAGGGACGACGGTTCACCGCCGCCCCTCCCTCCGAACCGTACGTGCGGTTCTCCCGCATACGGCTCTCCAGTTGATGATTCACCGTCAAGCGGACTGGTAGTCAGATTTGTAGGCCCTCAGTAGGGAGAAGAGCCCCAATTCCGTAAAGTAAGCGTTCTGCCATCGCCTATGATCCTCTCCGCGCGATTTCCCCCTGAGTCCGAGTCGGCGTCGTAGAACACTACGCAGACGACCTCGGATCCATTGGTCAAGTCGTTCGAAAATATACCATTTGGCGTGTTTAAAATAATTGTACCAGCCAGAAAGGCTGCGATTAAGGTCAAATAGAATTCGTTGAATTGAATGTCCATTTGTCCTTTTGGTTTTGGCACGCACCGCATTCTTGAATTTCTTCAGACTCTTTTCCTTAGGCCATCGTTCTCCCTGACGGAAGTGATAGCCCAGAAACTCGAATCCTTCCGAAATCGCGTCTGCAATATGTGTCTTCTCCGGGTGTAAAATAAGACCGACTTCTTCAGTCCATTTCTTCACCATCCGCAGCGCCTCTTCGGCTCTTTGCCTGGTTTGACACAGAATTACGAAATCATCGGCATATCGAACCATCTCAAAGCCCGCGGCCGCCATCAGGTGGTCGAGGGGATCTAGATAGATATTCGCCAGAAGTGGGCTGATGACCGCGCCTTGCGGCGTTCCCGTTGCCGGGGTCCAGTGTTGCGCTGATTCCATCACCTCCTGATTTAGGAATGCTCTGAGCAGTGCAAGCATCTTTTGGTCTACAACTTTCTTCGTCACGAGCATCATCAGTCGGTCTTTGGGGATGGTGTCGAAATAGCTCTTTAAGTCGGCGTCCACGACATGGATCCAACCCTCTTTGAGCATTTTGTCGACGTGACCCAACGCGTCTTTTGCGCCGCGGCCAGGGCGAAAACCATAGCTATGCTCGGCAAAATCCTTTTCGTAAATCGGTTCGATGACGTTTCGAAGGGCAGTTTGGACGACGCGGTCGCGTACCGTCGGGATGCCCAGCGGACGGGTTTGCTGACTTCCGGGCTTAGGGATATTCACTCGCTTAATTGCTTGCGGTGTGTACGTCCCGGCCTTGAGTTGCTCGCCCAATCTTTCGAGTTCCTCTTCGAGGTGCTCGCCGAACATTTCGATGGTGACGTTGTCGACACCTGCACTTCCCCTGTTTGCCTTTACCCGGCTAAAAGCCGCGAGCAGGTTTGCAGGTTTAGTCACCTTGTCGTTGAGGCTGTACCATACGCCTCCTTGAACACCCTTTTCGAGTGCCTCCAGCATCCGTTCATTCCAGACCGAAGATTCCGTCCAATTCCATGTGAATCTGATTTCTCTGTCGCGTTTAGCCATACGGCACTGCTCTCCAGTTTGTATTTCTTAGGTCTCGTCTTCACGAATTCATCTCCCTGGCTTCCTTTGCTCCAGCGGCATTACCCGCCTTCCTCGCTACTACGAAGCCTCTGACTCCTGCGCGACGTCTCCACATCACACAGGTCTCCCTGATTCACTCCACACAGCCTTCCGATCATACCGTCACCAACCACGCCTCAGTCTCGTCCCTCACCTTTCTCCCATCGGTGGGGTTGCTTCGATTTGTCCGCCGCTCCTGTTTCGCTCTGCACATCGAGCTGGTTTATGCGCATGCACGTGGTTTTCACCGGTTTTCCACGGTCCCGGTTCTTTCGGACTCGTCGTTTAGGGCTTCGCCACTCGAACGCAGGCTCGCCAGCACTGAAACGCCGAAACGTGTTCGTCATCCTACGGTCTGATCATTCACCTCCTGTTGCTCTCCACCCCGTCTCGCGACGACGCAGTTACTCTCGGTTTCGGATCTGGGCGATCCGGATCGGACTTTCACCGATCTGACTATGTGCGCTTTCAGGCGCACGTCCGCCGGGCTCCAGCCCGGCATTGCGATTCCCGAAACCTGACCAACCGAAACCCGAAACCTGACCAACCGAAACCCGTCATGGCAGGTCAATCCGTGTTCGGCTCTCGGATCGAACCATATCCAGCAGACCGTCGGAGCTCAGGAAATTTTGCGGAAACCCGAGCTTGAACGAGCTGACTTCGTCCAGCACAGCAAGGTGTTCTGGTGCCAAAGTCAATCGCGAGGCTTTTAGACTGTCTTCCAGTTGAGAAACCTTGCGCGCGCCAACGATGGGGATGCAGCCATAACCCTGGGCCTGAACCCAGGCATTGGCCACCTGCGCCGAAGAAACCCCCAATTCGTCCGCAACCTTGTCGACCGCCCGAGCAATATTAAGTGAACGTTCGCTCGTGCGTCCGCGCCCTTCATTGCCGGATTTACGCAGTGAGTCTTCTGCGTTGCCACGGGTGTATTTGCCCGTCAAAACACCGCCACCAAGCGGTCCCCACGCCAACACAGACAATCCCATATGCTCCGCCATGGGCAAAAGCTCCTGCTCAGGCGTTCGCTCAAGCAAGCTGTACTCGATCTGGATACCCGCATAGGAGCTCCACCCACGTAACTCCGCCAGTGTATTCGAGGCGCTGACCACCCAAGCCGGCGTGTCGCTGATGCCCACATACAGAACCTTGCCCGACCGAACGATGTCTTCCAGCGCGCGCATCGTTTCTTCGTAAGGCGTCAACGTGTCCCACGCGTGCACCCAGAGCAGGTCGATATAATCGGTTTTTAATCGCTCCAGACTTTTTTCGACGGACCGAACCAGGTTCTTGCGGTGATTGCCTGCGGTGTTTGGATCTTTATGGTCCATCGCCAGCGTGTATTTGGTGGCAACGACCATCTCGTGGCGTTTTCCCTCGAGCCAACGCCCGACGTACTCCTCGGTTTGGCCATTATGATATTTGTTGGCGGTATCCAGAAAATTGCCGCCCTGCTCCCGATAAAAGTCCAGAACCTCGTGGCTTGTGGGCTCGTCGGCACCAAAGCCCCAGTCCTGCCCAAAGCTCATGGTGCCAAGGCAAATTTCCGAAACACGAAGGCCAGTCTTTCCCAATAGGCGATACTTAAGCATGTCATCCTCATAGTTTTTTAGAGGTGTGTTGGATGATGCGAATCGCGATTTGGTTTCATCGTCGATTCCGCGCTCCGTCCATTCTTCTTTCCCCAAAAAAATCACCAAAATCCCTTGAAAGCTCCGCAAAAAAAGCTACGTTATCTAAAGTTGGTTGGTTGACCAACCATTAGCCACGGAGCTGGCATGTTATTCCATCGACCGCGCTCATTTAGAGTCAAAACCTGGAAGCCCGACCGCGTCGTCATCACCGGTGCCTATTGGGGATGGAGCGGTCTCCTTTTCCCCATCGCACTCTTTCCAATTTTCTTCAGCAAATGGATGATTCTGCCTGTCCTGATCGCGCTCGGTATTGGACTGGGCACCCGATTCCAACTTCGAATCGACCGAGACCTGATGGTCCTGAAAACGTCGTTGCTGGGCTTCACTATTTTTCAGCAGGCCGTTGCGACACACAGCGACGCGGTCGAATACGGGTTTGACTGGGACCGCATCAATCCTCCGGATGTGCTTGTCGGCGACCTATCCATTGGTGATGAATCCAACGCGGTGCCGCTCCTGAACACAATCAAAGCCGCGATCGCACACGTGAGCGGCCACGTTGAAACCAGGCTCGCACACCTCGCGATGGCCTCACCCGTGATCGATGCTCCGACAACAATCCCGGTCGGTGTTGAAGCGGCCTCCGAAATCATCGAGCGCTACCAAAAAATGGGCCTCGAAGTCTTGATGGTTCGCGGGTGGCCCTCAGACGACGCCGAACGCGTGAGCCTCTACGTCATCTCCGAAAAGTGCATTTTGGTTTTTGACGCGTATATCCGAACGGCTGAAATCGCTGCGCTTGAGGCGTTTCGGCCTACTCCAGCAACAGATGACGAGATGGCCATGACCTCGCGACGGCGTTTTGTCTGGACCTCCTCGCCGTTTCGCCTTTGGCAGGCAGGGACTCCGATTGCGCGGCTCTATCCGAACGTGTTTTGGACTCTACAAGGCGGTGATATTCCGCGAAATGGGATCGTTTCCGTGCGTGGATGGCTCTCGCAAGATTGGCTGCGATTAGGCGTCGACTTCGAACTCAAAGACGGCCGGAAAATCCAAGTCGCTCGTGGTTTCAATCCAGATGCAGCCTTAGATATGTTCTACGACGGCATAGACCTGATGTTCGATGTGGGTTGGGTCGAGTCGATCTCGCGCACACTCGCTCAGGAACTCAACGTCCCGTGCATCGACGATAGTCTGAACGGATAGCGCATATTCGCGGATCCTTCGTACGCGCCGAACTCCGGCTCATAGACTTCGGTACGCGCCTGTATTCGATGCACGGCGCCTGTGCCCGCATTGCGCCTTGGCCGCTTGCCTTGTTCGACTCAGAATTGGTATATCGTCGCCATATCGCATTCTTCCTCGCTACTATAAAGCCTCCGAGTCCTGCCCAAGGTCTCTCCCACTCTTTTCGAAGTAAAAACCCATGACAGGCCTAATTCGAGGGACAATTCAGCACAGCCTGGCATGGAGTTTTTCCGCCGTTTATAGCGTGGTGATGATCTCTTCCATGTTGCTGACGGCCGGAAGATTTCC
>JBFFMO010000144.1:0-7961 GCA_041554035.1 Allomicrovenator sp.
TACTTTTCAGCTCAACCTTCGCCTGGGCAATAACATGATTCTGTTCCTGGGTAGCGCTTAAATATTCTACATCCTTGGAAACCTTACGGTTTTTGACCACACGGTATGGAGTTTCCACAAACCCGTAGGGATTAACTTTTGCGTAGGTAGCCAGGGAAACGATAAGACCAATATTTGGTCCTTCAGGCGTTTCAATCGGGCAGATACGTCCGTAGTGAGTGACGTGAACGTCGCGCACTTCGAAGCCAGCACGGTCGCGAGTCAAACCTCCAGGTCCGAGGGCCGAAAGACGACGCTTATGCGTGACTTCCGAAAGCGGATTGGTTTGGTCCATAAACTGCGAGAGCTGACTTGAGCCGAAGTACTCTTTGATCACGGCGCTGACGGGTTTCGCATTGATGAGTTCATCAGGCATCACCATGGCGATTTCCTGAGACATCATTTTTTCGCGAATACCGCGCTCCATGCGGACCAGACCGATGCGGAACTGGTTCTCAAGGAGTTCACCAACGGTACGAACACGACGATTTCCGAGGTGGTCGATGTCGTCGATGGTGCCACGTCCGTTTCGAAGCTCGATGAGGTAGCGAACTGCCTCAATGATGTCTTCTTCACGAAGGGTCTGGATCTGCCATGGTTCAAGCTCCTCCATAACCTTCGCGAGTTCGGCGCGCTGGTTATCAGCGGTCTTGCCCTTCGAAGTCAGAAGGCTTGCCTCAAGCTCACGCTCACGCTGCTCGAGGGGCTCGACGATATGACGGTGGAACTTGTAGTTCAGCTTAAGACGGCCAACCTTCGAGAGGTCGTAGCGCTCAGGATTGAAGAACAAGTTGTCGAAGAGGTTTTGGGCCTGCTCGGTCTGGGGCGGATCACCTGGACGAAGACGCTGGTAGATCTCAAGAATCCCTTCTTCAGGACTGTCGATCTTGTCCGCGATCAGAGTGTTTCGCAGGTAGGGACCGGAATTCAAGTTGTCGATGAACAACACCTTGAAGTCTTTGATTCCACGTGCTTCAAGCGCTTCGAGGTTGGTTTCGTTGACCTCGTCGTTGCACTCGACGATGTACTCACCGGTAGCCGGATCGTAGACATCTTCCGAGAACACTTTCGTGAGCAACTCGTCGAGCGAGATCGGAATCCGATCGATGTTCTGTTTTTCGAGCTTACGAACAGCTGAACGCGTGAACTTCTTGCCCTTTCGGACGATCGGCGTGCCGTCTTCAGCCAACACATCTGCTGAAGCGACCTGACCATTGAGAATCTCAAGGTCGACACCCTTCAATACCGTACCGTCGGCCATATGAATGGACTCGGTCTGGTAATAGATGTTGAGCAATTCTTCGGTCGAGTACCCAAGGGCACGCAGCAGAATCGTTGCTGGCATCTTGCGCTTACGGTCGATACGGACATGCAAGATGTCTTTGGCATCGAATTCGAAGTCGAGCCACGAACCGCGGTAAGGAATCACACGAGCGGAGTAAAGGAATTTACCCGACGAGTGGCTCTTGCCTTTATCGTGGTCGAAAAACGCACCTGGCGAACGGTGGAGCTGCGATACGATCACTCGCTCGGTACCGTTGATGATGAACGTACCCGAGTCGGTCATCAGCGGGATTTCACCGAAGAAGACTTCTTTCTCTTTGACGTCAAGAATCGCACGGCTTCCCGTCTCTTCGTTGACGTCCCAGATCACGAGCCGAACGAGTACTTTGATCGGAGCCTGATAGGTCAGACCTCGAGCCATACACTCGCGGATGTCATACTTGGGTTTATCAATATGATAATTGATGAACTCCAGTGTGGCTGTGTCATTGAACCCGTTGATCGGGAACACTGACTTGAACACCGTCTGAAGACCTACTTCGCTTCGGTCTTCTGGCTCGATATCCCTTTGCATGAACTCGTCATACGACCTCTTTTGAATATCAATGAGGTTGGGAATATCGACCACTTTACGGATCGTCCCGAAGTTCTTTCGAGCTCGGAAGTTCGACTTGATCGCTTGAACCATCGTGTCTCCTAGGGGGGCAGGCCGGCTTAACGCCGATCCATGCACAAACGCTCCCATCATTCGCTGCGACCGCCCGGAGGGCGGTAGAAACGCGTAAAGGTCTCTCAGGCCGATAGCTATCGCTTACATCGGCTGTTGAGAAACCCTTGTAGAATTCAATTGGTTTGAACCATATTGATGTGTGAGAAGCTAAATACTTCGTCACCTGTCATTGTTTGCCCGGGGCTGTTTCCCGGGGCTGTTTCAAGTTTCGGGCCAACTGCTCACCCGGACCTGAGGGCGAAGAAGCTAAGCAAGGAATTCCACCTTGTCAAATGCAAATCCATATTCGGGGGGATGATATTCGCTGGTGTGAGGGTTCCTTGCACCCTAGTAATAATAAGGCAGGATGTTTTGCCTATTGCAGATGAGGAGTTGCATGAATGACGAAGTTCGTCTTGTGGTGGTCGGAGCTCACACGCCATTAGGCGCGGAAGTGGCCCGTTTTGCGGTTTCGATGGGTTTTGAGGTGATCGGGTTCACCCCCGGCGAAGTTGATCTGATTGATCCCTGGCAACACGGGGTGCACTGGAAGTCGTTGGATGCACTTAATTCCGAGGACTTAGAGGCGACAGCGGTCGTCTGGGCCCCAGGTTTTGATCTGATTGATCAGCCATCGGCCCCAAATCTCGCCCGCCAAGTTTTTTTGAGCGCCGAGTTTCCGATGCACCTACTTTCGACCAACGCAGTATGGCTTGTGAGTGAAGGCGAGCCGGCGCTCCCCTTGGAACAACGGGCGATTGCGGCGTTGCGAGCGGCCGTCGAAGACGGCCACAGCGGAATATTAAGTCGCGAAGAAGTGGCGTATTTGGGCGATGCAATGATGTTGCAGTAGACCTGTCGTGAAAAAGGGCTTGCCGCCTTGAACTATTCTGCTAAGGTCTCGCACCGCGCGTTCTGGCTAGGCAGCACCCCTGGCCCGCGCAAACACTGATAATGACGAACAAATAGAGTAATTCACATGGCACGTTACAGAGGTCCCCGTCTTCGCATCACCCGCCGTCTTGGTACCGATCTTCCGGGTCTTACTCGTAAGACTTCGGAGCGCCCATATCCTCCGGGACAGCACGGTCAGGGACGTCAGAAGTTCAGCGAATTCAAGAAGCAGCTCTACGAAAAGCAGAAGCTCCGCTTCAATTACGGCATCAGCGAAAAGCAGTTGCGTAATGTCTTCACTGAAGCTCGACGATCGAAAGACCCAGCAGGCGTTGTGTTGCTTCGCATGCTTGAGTCGCGACTCGACAACATCGTCTTCCGTCTTGGGTTGGCATCGTCCATCCCAGCCGCACGGCAGCTTGTCGTCCACGGACACGTCTTGGTCGACGGCCGCAAGGTTGACCGTCCTAGCTTCCGCATGAAGCCAGGTTCGGAAATTTCAATCCGTCCTAAGAGCCGTCAGCTTTTGATCATTCAAGAATCGGTCGCAAGCCCCGTGCTTCGACTTCCTTCATACCTGACCTTTGACGCCAAGACCCTCACGGGTACTATGACGCAGGTTCCGGACCGTGAAGACGTGCCCCTGCAGGTCGAAGAGCAGCTCGTTGTTGAGTACTACTCACCTCGTCTCTGATCTCCGAGATCGGTGCATATTTCGAAGGCGGTGTTGGGAAACCACACCGCCCTTTTTTTTTGGTCTGTGCCCATGAAACTCCTGATTCTCATCCTCGCTTGTCTCCTGCCGAGCTGCATTCACCCGCCGACTCCTACGGTTCCAACGGGTGAGGAGATCTCGCGCACTTCGGGCGAGGCCGCTCGGAAGAACCTGAGCGACGGATCACCAGCGCTCTACTCCACCTCGACGCCCGAAGAAGTCGCTGCGCCAGTTGCGGAGCCGATCCTCCCCACACTCCAAGTGTTGGTGTATCCAGACGGTTCATTCGGAATCGATGGCGTTTCGGTCAGCGTCGACCGCTTGTCTTCGACCTTAGCGGAACGCGAAGACCGGGCCCCACTTGAGTTTCTAGCGAACGAAAATGTTCCTTACGGAAAGCTCGTTCAGGCCTTGGAAATTGCGAAATCGGTAGGCTACAAGGAGGTCGTCTTGAAGCCGCTGCCGCCCAAGACCGCGGATGTAACCGCGCCGTGAAGGTCCTCTTACTTTCGGCCTACGACGCCCAGAGTCACTCAAGATGGCGCAAAGGACTGGTCAAGCACCTCGCCGACCATGATTTTTTGGTGCACGCCCTTCCCGCGCGATGGTTTTCGTGGCGAACCGGATCGGCTGCTCTGACCTGGGCGACGACGCCCGCCATCTGGGAACACGAATACGATCTGGTCCTGACCACTTCGATGACTGATGTCGCGGCTTTGCGCGGCCTTAATCGCTCGTTGGCTGGCGTACCGATCGTGAGCTATTTTCATGAAAATCAATTTGCCTATCCCGTGCGTGACCAACGCCCCGATGCGCGGCTCTTGATCCAATCCATTCAAAGCGCAATGGCCTCTGACCTATTGATCTTCAACAGCCATTATAATCGCACCACGTTCGTGGATGGGGCCTGTGCCTTCATCGAAAGCATGCCGGATCACCACCCCATGATTCGCGCGAGGCTTGAGGAACGTTCGTTGGTGTTGCCCGTCCCCTTGGAAGCCGGATGCTTTGAGCGGGCGAGGACGCCCAGAGTGCAACGTCTGGTGTGGAATCATCGCTGGGAATGGGACAAAGCTCCTGAACGATTCTTTTCGGCCCTACGCATCCTCGGAGATCGCGGCGTGACCCCCAGGATTGCGTTTGTGGGGCAGGCTTTTCGCACGATTCCAGAGGCCATCAGTCAGGGACTCGACGAGTTTGCCGATCAGCTCGATTTTACCGGTTTTCAGCCGCGAGATCGTTACCGGGAAATCTTGCAAACAAGCTCACATGTAGTGTCCACGGCGCTTCACGAGTTTCAGGGGCTCGCGGTGGCCGAGGCTTGCGCGGCTGGTTGTGTCCCGGTCGTGCCGGATCGGCTGAGCTACGTTGAGATTTTTCCGACGCCGAATCGTTATGCGTCTTTTCCTGACGACGCCCACCAAGAAGCGGTCGCCTTGGCTGACCGACTGGAACTGTCGTTGATCAGCGACGAAAAGCCGCCAAAGCTCGACCATCTCTCGTGGGAAAACCTTGGCCTCGATTATGCGAGGGTCATGGTTGAGGCTTTGACTTCAATGAAATGAACTCAGCGATTCGTTGGGCGACCTGACCGACCTCGCCGTCGGCAGACAGGCAATGACCTGAATGCTCCAGCCAAATCAGCTCTTTGTCGCTCGTTCCCAGCCTTTCAAACACCTCGCGTGCGCTGCGTTCAGGAACCGTCAGATCGCGCAAGCCGTGGAAGATAAGCGTCGGAATCTGGATCGTGGGCAAAACGCGGCGTGCTTCGAACTGAAGTTTGTAGAGCTGAGAAAGCGCACGTAGAGACCGCCGCTCGTAATGCCACATCTGCTTCCAGGCACGTGGATCAACGAGACCTCCCCGAGGCACCCTTACTTCGGGCACAAAATCAGCCAGAAATGAGAGGGCACCGGCAAATCGAAGGCGACGGTCTCGGGCCACCAGGGCTGGAGCCATCAGGATCATGCCGTCCAAGGTGTGCTGATGAGCCAACTTGCAGGTGATCAGGGCGCCCATGGAAAGACCAGCCACAAAGACGGTCTCATGGGACTCCTTGAGCCAGAGCCATGCGTCTTCGACGGTCTGGGACCACTCGTGTCGAGAATGACGTAATAGGGCGTCAGAAGTGGAGGCATGCCCCGGTAGCACCGGAGCGTACGCGGTCACGCCCAGAGCGGCCAAACGCTCGGCGAGAGGCCGCACCTCGGCCGGCGTGCCCGCAAAGCCATGGACCAGGAGGCAGGCGGCTTTGCCTTCGCCTTGCAAAAGAAATGGGCCGGTATCAACCCAAGCGTACTGTGGCATCAGGGAGCACAGACACCCTGAGTGCCCACGTCGAGGGAATTGTTGTCTTCCTTGCATTCGTTCTGCGTGCCCACGCCGCCAGCCCCCATGAGGTCATCAGCGACTGCCACGAAGGTGTAAGGTCCACCTGCAGGAACGGTCACCCGAAGTTCGACGCGCTCAGAATCTCCAGGCTCAAGCGGCAAACGAGTCACAGCCTGTCCAAGGTAGATTGGCAACGCATTGGCCTGTGCATCGGCGTAGAACGAGACAGGGATGCCCGCTCCGACGCGTGCGGCACCGGCGTTGGTGACCCACACTCGAATCACGGCAAGACAACCGTCGAGGCTGGCCTGTGGTTCCTCGATGATAAGATCGGGGGCGGCCTGTGGGTTAAGTTCCGTCTGCTGATTCAATCTGTATGTGTTGTGGTCGGTCCAGCTGGCGGCCTCAGCCTGAGGCACAGTGCCGTCTTCGTTGATATTGTTGATATGGTAGGCGTGCTGATTCCAGATTCGACGCGTGGTGACCCAGTTGTCGTTGGCGTCGCCAAACACGCGGATTCCGGTGAAGCCCTTATTGCAGGACATCAAGATGTCGCCGCACTCGAAATCGTTGGTTCCCACGATGATTTCAGCGGCACCGTCGTTGTCGACGTCAGCGATCACGGGATTTTCGAGTGCTGTGTACGATGTGTTCGGCTGTTCATACAGAACGTCGCCGGTCACGCCGTCAAATACACGCAGGAACAACTCGTCGTTGTAGACAACTTCTGCGCGACCATCGCCTTCGAAGTCGAACACCGACGAGCCCGTCATGCTTGAAGACGCATCCTGAGTGGCATGCGACCAGAGCACGGCCTGATCTTTGGTAGGTGTTGGATTGCTGAGGTCGACCTGAAGTGCAAAGTAGGCTGATCGGCCAGCCACACCGATTTCTGGAATTCCATCGCCCGTGAAGTCGGCGATCGTGGGCGCACCCACCCGGCCGGCTCCCAGATTCACAGGGCCCCATACGAGGGCACCGGTGGCGCCATCATGAATTCGGACACGTCCGTTGGCCGAAACGACCACCTCGGGTGCACCGTCGTTGTTGAAGTCGCCGATGGCTGGAAAACCGTCAGGCAAACCTGCAGCAGCTTCCCAAAGCACTGAGCCGTCGTGACGGTAGGCTGTTCGGCCGGTCACCACTTCGAGGGTCTTCCGGTTCAAGACGGGATCATTGACGCCGTCAAGGTCAGCCACAACGCTGAGTGGTCCGGTGTAGAGGGTTCGTGTGGGGTCACCGCTTGGCCAGTTGATGCCTTCGCCACGATCGCGCGTCAGCAGTGTATCCACGGCATCCCACTCCAAGCCGCCTTGATGATCGAATACAACGGCGCCAATGATGATTTCGGCTGTTCCGTCGGCGTCGAGGTCGGCGATGGAAGGTCCACCCCACCAGTATTTGAACTGTCTGGGCTGCTTCACGCCAGCGATTTCGTAGCTTGAGGTCCAAAGGACCGAGCCGTCGTTGTTGATCGCAACAATACCACCGGTTTCTGCTGCATCGTCCCAAAGGCCGGTGATGATTTCGATTTTGCCGTCGCCGTCGATGTCGCCCGCAGCGACGCTGCCGGCAGGCTGGACACCCGCGGTAGCGCTCAGGCCAAGTTCGGTGGATCCGACTGACCACAACAGACCGGCACCATCGCCCGAGGCTGCGCGAAGGACGCCGCGACGCAATTCGTCGTGGTTGCCGATCGTGTTGCTCGTCGAAAATGACGCGTAAACAATATCGGGTGTGTCGCGTGTGCCAATCACGCCGTCGGAATCATCGTCGGTAAGGTTGACGACGATCGGCGTCATCATGACCTGATTTTGATTCGGGTAAGGGTCGGCGGCGCTGAAGCCAAGGCTCCATTCCAGCGAAGGCGCGAAGACACCGACGGGGGGCCGGTACAGACAATTCGGATCGAATGGTCGCATTTCCCGGCGCGTGGTGTCGTTATCGCAAGCGTCGCCGTCGCCGTCCTCATCCGTGTCTTCCTGAGCA
>JBFFMO010000145.1:0-7926 GCA_041554035.1 Allomicrovenator sp.
GAGCATCGGGGTCATCTGAGCTTGCAGATAGATGCCCGAACTGCGCGCTCCAAACGGAAAAAATCGTGCGCTCAACGGCACGCTCACGCTTGGGCCAATCGTGGTCGTGATTCCCAATCCAAAACCAAGCCGGAGCTTTTCGCTGACGTCGACATCAACCAGAAATGCCAAGCCGATCGAGGCCAACATGTTGCTGGTGCCGGGGTAACGGTTCTTGAACATCACGCCCAAATCCGAGCCACCACCGATCGTCCAAACCTTCTCTGCGGGCGGTGTTTCGTCGGCCGACACTGGCATCGAAAACAAAACCAGAAATATCAAAACCGCGTTACGCATCACCTGCCTCAGAACCAAAAAAAACAAAAATTGGGTGGTCGGCTAAACATTCATCCATCTTGGTGACCACACTCGTATAAAGAGCAATCGTTGTGCCAGCCTCCCCGAGGCACGCAGCGAATTGCGTTTCGGCGCGGCCCTGCTAGAACTTCTGTGATATCGGTCGGTTGCTGAACAAAGCACGCACGGTATGGTGGCGTAGACGCACACCAGGATTGGATAAAAAGAGAGAAGACTCGATGACGAACCGCTTCATTTTGATTTTGCTCTTCTTTTTGGTCTCCCAAAGCGCCATCGCTCAGGAGACAAATAATAATCCTGTCGAGGATGCCGCGGCTGTTGCTGGTGCCGTGGCCAACGCCGCCGCGGTGGCCCAAGACGCGTTGGATACCGCGACCAAAACCGCGCTGGCATTGGTTCCGCCTCCGGCGCCAGTCTTGGACCCAGGCCAGAAGCTCAACAAGATTTTTTCGCATGTGCCGGTGCTGAAACAGGTCAAGGCGTCGTTCATCGAGGGCGTGATCACGCTCAGCGGCGAGACCCTCGATGACGTTGCGGCTGGCGAGGCGGTCGCGATCGCCAAGAATATGGACGGCGTCATTTACGTCGCCAACGAGATTACGCAAAACGTGGCAATTTCTGAGCGGGTGGAGCCTGTTTACGAAAAGACGACACAACTGCTGGCGCGCATGAAAGGCGCACTTCCGCTCTACGGTATGGCATTCCTGATTCTGGTTTTTGCGTGGTGGCTTGGCAATTTGGTGCGCCGTCGTCTGCCACTCAAGCGGATGAACGATGCCCCGCTCACTCAGGAATTTGTGCGTGAAGCGTTGCGGTGGTTGATCGTCCTGCTGGGCATTTTTTCCGCCCTTGAAACAGCCGGTGTGACTTCGTTGGTGACCGCGCTCATGGGTGGGGCCGGAATCCTGGGTGTAGGCCTTGGTTTTGCCTTTCAGGACATCATCGAAAACTATCTTGCCGGCATTTTGCTGGGCATGCGGCAGCCGTTTCGGAAAAACGACCTGGTTCGGATTGGAGAGTTCGAAGGCAAAGTGATTCGTCTAAGCAATCGTGAAACTGTCCTGATGACCCTTTCGGGCAATCACCTGACAATCCCCAATGCCACGGTCTTCAAAGGGGTTTTGTACAATTTCACCAAAAATCCGCTGCGACGATTTGATTTTTTGATGGGCGTGGCCACAAATCAGAGCTTTGCCAAAGTGATGGAGATCGGCGTTCAGGCGCTAAATGGAACGCCCGGCGTGGTAGCCACCCCCAAACCTACCGCGTTGATTCATCAAGTAGGCTCTTACACATTAGACGTGAATTTCGCGGGATGGTTTGACCAAACCACGCACGACTTTTTTGCGGTCCGAAGCGAAGCGATTCGCCGGGTAAATCGCGCGTTAATGCAGGCCGGGGTCGATCTTCCCGAGCCTTTGGTACGAGCCACCAAAGCTCCCGAGACCTCGGCGCTTTACGAGAGTGAGCCAGAAGAAGCAGCCGTGGATGTCACTGCCGACACAGATCTGGACAAACAAATCGAAGCCGACCGCGAAGCCACCGACGACAAAGATCTATTGGGTCAGTGAGGACGGTTTGTAGTCGAGCGTGCGGTGCAAAATAGCGGGAGGCTGAATTCCAGCTTCGCGAAAAGCCTCCATGACGCGCAGGTTCACGTCAGTCTCAAACGCCTTTTCGTAGCGTGTATCCAGAACGTAGGCCTTCAGCCGAAACCGTACCGCAATCAAGTTCTCTTGCATGATCTGGTTCACCAGAACCACAACCGGCTTGGGCAAATGCACGTAGCGGCTCGAGAGCGCCGCTTCGCTGACGATTTCTCTGGCGCGCGGGATGTCCTGATCCATACCCACATAAAAATCCATGACGACCTGCATGTCGAGTGCACCGTAATTGCCACTCGACGTGATATCGGTCAGGAATTTGTTATTTGGAATCGTGATCGTGTTGTCGTCGAGTGTCTGCATGCGCACCGAGCGAAGACCGATCGCTGTGATGTCGCCGTATTGGCCGCCAAAGGAGACTCGGTCTCCGACCTGGAAAGGCCGGTCGATCATCACCATGATGCCGGCGATGAAAGACGCCACGAGGTCGCGAATCGCAAAACCCACGGCCAGGGCAAACGTACCGCCGATAAGGGTGATGACCTTGTCATCGAGCTGAACGCTCAACGCGATCACTGAAATCGTCACCGCAATATAAATGATAAACTGCAGGAACGTGGCGATTTTCTGGAAAAGCATGCGCTGGTTCGCAAACTGATTCCCAAGACGATCGACGGTCGATGAGATGAATCGCAGCACAAAATAGGTGCCGACGATCAGCAAAATGGACGGGAAAACACCGGTCCATCGGATGATTTTCCCGAGCTGCCCTACGACTTCTCCGCCTGGATCTTGCGCGTAGGCAAGCGACGGAACGGTGGCGATGAGGACGGTGAGTCTAAAGATACGACTCATTACGCACCTCCTAACGAAAGCAAATGTTGTCGCGTCAAAAGGTCGGCTACCGCCCTGTACCAACCCAGCCTGATCCCCATTTTGTCGCCATCCATTTCGATATAATCGCGGTGGGTTCCCAATCGAATCGCGTCCAGAACTTCGGTGGGTTTCAGCCCGGTGCAGGCGACCACATCGTCAAAATCACAGAGTTCCAACTGCACCAGCGTCCTTAGAACAAAGTGATGCGTTGGCGGAATGTCGCTGAGTGCAGAAGCGGCCGGTGGGCGATAGAGGCGCACGCTGATGTCATCGCTTCCGTCACGAGTCCACAGAGACTCCCGCCAATATTGCATCGCCAGAGCAGGATTGCCGCGGGAATAGTCCCAAAGAATTCGAAAATAATCGGTGCGAGTTTGATCGAGCGTACGAGTGTTGGAGCCGCTTTGGCTTGGAACCACAACGTGTTCAAAATTTGGGTTGATGCCCACGGCGGTGCATCTGGCCTGAACAAAAGCTGCGATCTGTTCTTCTTCCCAACGTTCAAGCAGGACAACATGGTCAAAGAGCGCTTGGCCTGCTCGGGCACGTCGAAGGTATTGCCATGCGGGGGCCTCGATCGACAGGCTCCAACCAATGGCCTGACTGGCGCCTCGAATCAATTCCAGCAGGGCGTCAAAGTCCTTGAGGCCGCCGATCACCGGGCGAATCAAGCGATGCGTGTCATCGAGCGAAATCGCCAGGAATGGACTCTTCGCCAGAGCTGCGTGCAACTCCTGAATGGACGCCTCTTCGCTAAGGTCCACGGCGTACTTCAGCTTGTTGATCAAGGACGGAAATCCACCAAAATCGCACACGATGTACAGATGGGTTCCGGTCGCCATGTCTTGGGTTGCCCGTTCCAAGAAGGTCGTTTTGCCCAGCCCCCGCTCACCCACAATGGCGACGACTGTGCCCGTGGCCGCGCTCAGCCATGCTGCAGCTTCTGCGACTGTTTTTCGCATGTATTCTGCGATGATGACATCGTCTTCCAGATAGGGCTCAAATTTGTCGTAAATCTCAGCGGAGACCTTACGATCGAGCACGTGCGAGGTCGTCTTTGAGGCCTGTTTTTCGACTTCGCGCCTGAATAGATAAGCCAGAAATCGTCGGGTGATGGTGAGGTCAGAAACCTGCACGTACACCCAGCGAAACAGACCCTCGGAGAGCAAATAGACGCCGCCGGCGGCGGCCGAAAAATAGCCCGCGACTTTATTTTGATGCGAATTGACCCACGTGATGAATGGATTCGGATGTTCGATGCGCCCCGCACGTTCAAAAACGATGGGCCTCCACCAAATCACCAGCAGGATGGCAATGGGAATCGCGAACAGCCAGCTTGTGCTTCGTACCCAGCCGTAGATCGCCCCTTGCCCCACGCTCGCCTCGGCGACCGACAGAGTCAGCCCCACAACGACGATGGTCACTCCGACAAGGCGCAACGATTTGACGCGGAGTGCGTCGGTCGAGGTTCCCTCAATCTGGTCGCCCTGATGTTCGGCAATCGCGTCCACAAGTTGGATCACAAAGGACCCAAGCAGCGCCCAAAGAAGGACGATTTTTGCGAACTCAATTTCCGGCCAGGTGTCGAATTCGTTGCCGCCGCTGAGCGCCCACAAAAAGATCAGCCATTCCAGCGGAACGCGGATTCGTTTCAGGTACCAAAGGGCAGTGATGATGCGCCGCGTCCAATCGTCCTGCGGTCGTTTGGCTCGCCAGAAATGAAGCAATTTCGTGATTTCTTTGTCGGCGCGTCGTCGCCACCAAACAAAGAGGCTGGTCAGGAAAATGAACTTGATCAGCAGCCAAACCAAAACAATGGGTGAGGCGATGAACACGTCTTCCTGTGTGGTCAAAAGCCGAGGCAAGGCGAGGATATGATATCGCGTGGCCAAAGAAATCTGCTCGAATTCTCGAACCACTTGGGCCACTCCTGGCGCCCCAAATCCAGTGAGTTGGTCACGTTTGGCCGAGGTCACACTCTTGAGCAGTTGGAGCCTTGAATCGTTGACCGTGACCATGGCGTCGCGCAGCGCAGTCGCTCGCGCCCATCTCAGCGTGATTTCCCGAGCCTTCAGCGTTTCTTCGGACGTTCTCGTTTCCGAATGTACGCGCTCAAGGTCTGCAAGCTCCGGCACGTTGATTTGTTCCGGGACGTCGGGCAATGGCCCTGTCGTTGCGACGCGGCTGTCGCCGCTCTGGATTTCGTTCAGGACTTCTCCCAGTTGCGCACGAACGTCCCGTAGTTGTTTGATGATGTCGTCGTAGAGTTTGTTGGCGTCGGCTTCTTTGTTGCCATCCAGGACCGAACGTTGTTGCAGTTCGCGCACCTGTCGCGCGGCGAGAAGCGCGTTTTCAGTCGAAGCTTCCACCGTCTTTTCTTCGGCGATGAATTTGCTTTCGAGCTCGGCGTGACTTGCTTTGATGCCCAGAAGCCGGGCTTTTTCACTGGCGATCAAGCGCAGTGATTCGGTGCGCGCCGTTCGTGCCGATTCGATGGCTTCCTGGCGTTCCCGCTCTGCGCGAGCTGCCTCGGATTCCGCCTTTCTTTGTCGTTCAAGAGCGGCCTGGTCGGGCTCGATCTTTTTGACCTCTTCGACGGCGACGGGAGCCTCGACCACTTCGGGCGGGGGTGGTGGATCCAAAAGAAGTGCGCGGGCGTCGGAGTCGGCCTCCCAGAAACGCTTACGCAGGCCATCGATCTCTTGCCGCAAGGTCTGAAGCTTATTCTGATCTTCTACTTTCTCGCCCAGAAAGGCCTTTCTTCGGTCAGCACTTAAAACCACGTCATTTTCAGACAGCGCATTGATCGTCAAAGCGTCACGTGATGAACCCGGCCCTTTCCCCTGGAACATTGCGGTCAATTCATCGCGGATCTTCTGAAGTCGCCCCAATTCATCGGAGGTCGCTTGAGCTTTCTCCAAAGCCGTCGCGCGGCGACTTTGATGAGCTGATAGAAGTTGATTTCGTTTTGATTGAGGAAGGCGAAGGAAGCTCAGGCGTGCTTCAAATAACTGGCGTTCGACTCGGTTGCCTTCGGACTCTTCACGGGGTTTCTCCACACGTTTGCGAGGATTATTGACGTATTGAAGCAGGGCTTCGAAGCCGTAGGGACCTTTGTCGTCGGGACTCACTTCAAAGAGGCTTTCGGCCTCGACGCTCGGATCCAGCCGCTTTGCCAGCAGGTCTTTGATTCGTCCGGTGGTCAACACCATCTGGGCGCGGGCGGACTCCTCGTCAACCCTGAGAGCCTCGGTATCGCTTTCGGGCTCCACATTCGCCGTGGTCGAAGGGCCTGCGTCGACAGAATCTGCGGGCTGGGCCCACAGGCTTGTCTGAACGAGGGCCACCAAGAGCAGGGCCAAAAGGTATCTAAGACGTGGGTTCAAGGCGTTTCCATCCTTTCCGAGTTGGCGCGACTATAACCCATGGTTTTCATCTGCGCACATTTCCACACAAATTCCCCCGTAGATGGCAGATGTACTTGCCACGGAAAGGCCCGTGGCCACGTCTGAGGACTCCTAAACTCAATGAACACGTGCATTTTCTTGCTTGCAGAACTGGCACGGGTTCTGCTTTAACATCAGCCATCACACTTGTATCGGAGACATCATGCGCTTGAATCGCAACTTTTGGACGCTCGCAATTATCCCAGCCTTTGCTCTGACCATGGTCGCCTGCTCCGACGATAAAGCGGCAGAAGACGACTTGGCCTCGGCGATCAACGAAGTTCCTGAGATCCCTGCCTGCGGCGCAAAGTGTGACTCTCCCGTGTCGAACGTTCGCTTGGTCAAAGCGTTGACGATGTCGAATTACGAGTTCAACGAAGTCGATTCAAGCGAATCATTTCGATTGGTCGGTGAAGTCGCAGACGAGTTTTATTTCGACGTTTTGAACGGCGATGAATTGGCCGTAACGGTTTCGGGATTTGGCGGTGACGCAACTGAAGCCGTCGTGGATGCGACTCTGATTTACGAAGAAGACGGAGTCGGCGCGTTCATCACCGACACCATCACTTCCGCAGAACTGATGCCTCGCGAAGTCTTGAACGTGCGTATCAAGGGCCAGTTCCTGAACAAAGAAGTCGACCAACTTTTTGCATTCGAAGCCGGTGCCGAAGAAGGGTTTGAGCCCGAGACGGTCGTCAGCACCGACCCATGGGCCGACGCCAAAAACGTAAACCTTCCGATGATCGTCATCGATCCAGCTCTTGAGACTCCTGATCCCTATGACCGACCTGTCGCCGAAGGCTTTAGCCTCGGCGGAACGGAGTTCTGGCAGAAATGGGAAGGCGGTCTGAATCCAACTTACAGCTACTCAGCTGGAACCGAAGCTGGCCGCAAGTGCATGTACGCAAGCGCCCGTCGCTTCGAGGCCGTCATGGCCACGCAGCCAGAGGCCCTTATCAAACTCAAGGAAGACACCAATTGGAGCGGCAGCTTCTTCAACTGGAACGACGATTTCAGCCCAGAAAACGCCAACGGAAGCGCTCGTGGTGCCGTCCTTTGGGCTTGGCGTACAAGCCTCGTCAAATGGATCAGCCAGACGGGAACCGATGGCCGCTGCTACCTGCCTACACTCGAGATGGTCGAAAGCGCCGCCGATAATTGCCTGACCAAGGGCCAAAACAACGACGGCGAAATCCAAGGTTGCCAGTCCTACTAAGGGCTAGTCTTTTGGTGTCTTGAAGGCCTGCTGATGCAGGCCTTTTTTTTGTGCTCGGTCCGCAGTGATTCTGTGCTTGGTCCGCCAGGCTCCAGCCTGGCCCTGCGCTTGGTCCGCCAGGCTCCAGCCTGGCCCTGCGCTTGGTCCTGTGCTTGGTCCGCATGCAGTAAGGCGTCGCCGCGTCACGCGCCGCTCTGTCGAATCATCCGTGAGAAACTTTATCGGGAAGTCTCGACCCATATTTGCCCTGAAGTTGGGTTTTAACTACGTTTCTATTAGACCTAATTTTCGCCATCTGGGGACTGCTGATTGAGCAATCACGTGACACCAATGTTTCTTGTTCTCATTTTTGGTCTCATCCTCGGCGGCTGTGGCGACTGTAACGACGACATCGGTGATGTGCGCAAGAGTGATGATGCGCGCGATA
>JBFFMO010000146.1:0-7873 GCA_041554035.1 Allomicrovenator sp.
CCTCTGCATTAGAGTGGCCGCTCAATAGGATTCCGCGTGCCGAACGAAAACCCCAAAGACGAAACCAACGTTGAAGCTGCCATGCAGGCGTTTCGCACTCGCCTTCAAGAGGCCGGTCTGAAATCAACGCGCCAACGTGATGTGATCGTCGAGAAGTTCTTCACACTCGATAAACACATCAGCGCGGACGAACTTCTGGACGAAGTACGACGTGAAAAGCCCGGAATCGGCTACGCGACGGTCTATCGAACCCTGAAGCTTCTGGTCGAACAAAATTTTGCCGTCCCAAAAAACTTTGGGGATGGAACGACGCGCTTCGACCCCATTCATGGCCAAGAGCCTGACCACGATCACCTGATCTGTGTGGATTGTCGGCGAATCATCGAATTCAACGACGAGAGCCTTCACGTCCAACTTGAGAAGACCGCCATCGAACTCGGCTTCTCGTTAAGGCGTAAAAAGATCGAGCTCTACGCAGAGTGCACGACCCCCAATTGCCCACATCGCGCCTGAGCGTGCTTTTCGATTGTCGCTTCGAAAACGCGGTGCTATGCCACGGCGAATCTCGCGCCCCGTAAAGGGCATCCTAAAGTCGACAAAAATGTCTGTTTTCAAGAACGGTTGAGCTATGAAAGACGATTTTTCGTTAAAAGGTGAAATCATCGAGGCCCTGGAATCCATCACGGATACCGCCACGAACAAAAACCTCGTGGACGCTCACATGGTCGAGGCGGTCAACGTCGCGGCGGGCATCGTGGACCTCGTCATCATCGTGGCCAAAGACCGAGCCCGCGAAGATCGAATCGCGCTCGAGGACGCGATCTACGACAAAATCGAGGCCGTTGATGGCGTGCGGGAAGTCAAAATCAAATTGATGTCTCCTGAGGCGATCAAGAAGGAAGCCAGCGGTGAAGTCGAGGCTGCACCTGCTCCTAAACCTGCTGCGCCCAAGCCCGCTGCAGCGGCCGGAAGTGTGCCCTCATCCTCGCCGATCGAAGGCGTGAGCAAGGTCATCGCGATTGCCAGCGGCAAGGGCGGAGTCGGCAAGTCGACCGTTGCGGCCAACGTCGCGCTAGCCCTCAAGAAGCTCGGCTATCGTGTCGGGTTGCTCGACGTCGACATCTACGGACCAAGCCTTCCAACCCTTTTTGGAATCACGGGAAAGCCCGCCGTACGCGAGCGCCGCATTGTTCCGTTGGAGGCCATGGGCCTTCGCGTGATGAGCCTTGGTTTCCTCATGGAAGACGACACCCCCGTCATTTGGCGCGGTCCGATCGTCACCGGGATCATCCGTCAATTCCTGCGAGACGTGGATTGGAGCGGTCTGGACTACCTGATCGTCGACATGCCTCCTGGTACCGGTGATGCCCAATTGGCGCTGGCCCAGACGGTGCCTGTCGACGGGGCCGTGATCGTGACCACACCGTCGGACCTTGCGCTGATCGATGCCGCACGTGGTCTTCAGATGTTCAAGACCCTCAACATCGATGTTCTGGGTATCGTCGAGAACATGTCGAAATTCATCTGCCCAAGCTGCGGAACCGAGAGCTTCATCTTTGGGCAAGGCACCGTCGAAGTGGAAGCCAAACGTCTAGACACCAAAGTCCTGGGCAGCATTCCGCTCGACATCGAAGTCCGAAAGAGCGGCGACGAAGGACGCCCGATCGTCGAGTCCAACGATAAGAGCCCAGTCACACTGGCGTTCATGGCGCTCGCCGAATCACTTGCAGCTCAGATGCCACTTGAGGCGCCCGATGAGAAGGCGTCTGGCAAGAAGGGACTCTTTTCATTCTTAAAGGGTTAGCCTTGCCTCCACAGGGTTGACGCAGGTATAGTGAACGCGCCAATCCTTGCCTAAGAGCCGCATGAACGGGACATTGATGCCAAAAAGAGGCCGCCCCAAGAGTCGAACTTCCAGCGTTGTCATTTCGGTGAGAATCGATGAAGGCGTTCTTGAGGAAATCGACCGGCTTTTGCAGTTCCGATTTCGGGCACCGATTGGCCGCGAAACCTACCTGCGCATGATCTTGTACGGGGACGAACCGCCGGTCAGCCCTGCGGTTGAGCGTGGTTCTTTGGTTCGCCTCGATTTCAGACTTCCAGACCCCAGTGCCATCGAGCTTGCCGACCTGGTCGGTGACGGTGGAAATCGTTCTGAATATATACGGCGCATCCTCCTTGGCCTCGAAGACCCTTTGAGTCCAATCTCGACTCGCTAGACCACAAAATATCGTGGGTCTGTGTCACCTCTGTGTTAACCTCCCCCACTCCTATTGCCGGCCCCTGCGCCGGCTGACTCCGAGTTGGAGCGTCGTTGAGTCGATTCGGACGACATTTCGTGCGCATTCGCGAACTGAAGGCTTTTGAACGCCGTCTGGTGAAGCTTCTGGTCGACCGACCGGGCGCGCTGCATCAGCGACACGAAGCCCTCGTTCGTTACGCGCTTTCCATGGCGCAACTCCATCTGTTTCGCACGCCTGTTGGCCTCGACGTCAACCTTGCCGATGAGGTGGACGACCTTCGCACCTGGATCCATGAGGCGATCGTGCCCATGTTGCCCCAAGATGGCGAAGCCAATATCGACGGCCTGCGCCAAATTGCTCCGACCCTCGCGATCCGCGTCGATCGAACACGAACCAACCTGCTGCTCAATCATGTGAATGAATTTGGCCCCGAACATCTCGACGACGAGCTGAGGACCAAACGACTGGCGCTGGTGTTGGGAGGCGGCGGTGGATCTGGCTTGCTGCACCTTGGCCTTTTTTCGATGCTCAACGAGATGGGCGTGGTGCCCGAGCTGATCGTTGGGTCATCCATGGGCAGCATCATGGGGTTGGTTCGAGCCATCGACCGCAGCTACGACCCTGTCACGACCGCGCTCGCCCTACCTCGTGGGATGGATTTCCAAACGATTTTCAAGCCATTCACGGGCTACTCCCGATACGGCTTTCCGGGGGCGTTCCACTTGAACCTCCTACGAGTTGGCCGAGAAATCTTTGAGTCGCTCGTCGGTTCTGGCGTGCCGACCTTTGCTGACTTGCCGATCAAACTCGAAATCGTGGCCACCGGGATTCGAACCGGGTTTCGCATTGACGCTGCACCCTACGAAAAACTGGCTCTTGAGGAACCCGAGGTCTCAGCGACCTCGATGCGCAAACGGCTGGCGCTCTTTTTCTCGGCCACCCTCGAACTCAGCAGAAATTCGCGATTTCTGACCCAGGTCGTGTTTGGACGTGACGAAACCGCCAATTTCCCGGTGATCGAGGCCGTAGGGTTTTCCTGTGCTGTCCCAGGCTTGTTAAACTACGACATCTTCCACGACGACCCCGAAACGGTGCGCCCTCTGGACGAACTCTTCGAAAAACACCGGCTCCTGCGTCTTTGCGACGGGGGGGTGGTCAACAACGTTCCAAGCCAGGTCGCATGGGAATCGATTCAATCGGGAACGATCGGACACAGAAACGCGTTCATCCTCGCGGCCGACGTTTTTGCACCCGTGACCCGAGGCGCGAACATGATCTGGATTCCGATTCAGCAGATTGCACGTCCCACCGTGGTCGCCAATCGCCCCTATTCGGACTTTCACAAGACTTTTAGAAATACCCCCAGCCCACTTCAAATCGTCGTGAACAGCTACTCCAAACTCAAGATCATCGTGGAGCAATCGCGGGACCAACTTAAGGGCGACGAAGCCTACATCCGCAAAGCCCTCGAAACGCTGCCGCCCTACGGCACTTGGGACATTTCAAAGCACTAATCATGGCAAGCCAACCCATCGATCTCGATTCAGAACTCGCCGGCCTTCAAGGCGAGATCCATACCGATAAACTCCATCGACTCCTCTACGCCCAAGACGCTTCGATCTACGCTATGGAACCCCTTGGGGTGGCGTATCCACGAGACGAAAGCGACGTTCAGCTGCTGATTCAGACCGCGGAACGGGGCGGATTCTCACTTGTCCCTCGTGCGGGTGGCACCAGTCTGGCCGGTCAGGCCATGGGCGACGGTCTGGTCATGGATACGGGTCGGTTCATGAACCAGATCCTCGAGCTCAACGTCGAAGAAAAATGGGTCCGCGTTCAGCCAGGAGTCATCCTTGACGATCTGAACCGATATCTGGCCCCCCATGGCCTGGCGTTTGGGCCCGACACGTCGACCTCAAACCGCTGCATGATCGGCGGAATGATCGGCAACAATTCGTGCGGCAGCCATTCAATCCTTTATGGCAACACCATGCGTCACGTCATGGAAGTGCGTGCTGTATTCTCGGATGGAGTGGTGGAATCCCTTCAAAATTGGGACGAAGCCTCACTCAATCAGATCAGCCAACGCACTGACGCGCTTGGGGCCGGCGTAAGGGCACTTCAAAAGCTGATGCTCACCGACACCGACCTCATCCAAGACAATTATCCTCCACGATCTCTGGTTCGGCGAAATACCGGTTACCCTCTCGACGATCTCGTCTTTCGTCAGGCCGACAACGAGCCGTTTTCGCTGCCACGATTCCTGTGCGGAACCGAAGGAACGCTGGCGATCACGGTTGAGGCCAAATTGGGATTGGTCGACAAGCCCCAACAGAAAATCGTTGTTTGCGCCCACTTCCACGACCTGATCGAGGCCTTGGAAGCGACCGTCATTGCGGTGGGCTACGATCCCTCCGCGGTGGAACTCATCGACCGCACGATTTTGGAAGCCACCAAGAATAATCGCGAACAAACGCGGAACCGCTTTTTTGTCGAGGGAGACCCTGATGGGGTCCTCGTCATCGAGTTCTACCGGGACTCAAAAGACGAAGTCGAAGCCGCCGCAACTGCAGTGATCAAGGCCCTTCAGGAAGCCGGAAAAGGCTACGCGTTCCCGATCATTCGCGCGCCCGATGACAACAAAGTCTGGGAACTTCGCAAAGCGGGTCTGGGGCTTTTGATGGGCATCAAAGGTGACGTTAAGGCGATCTCGTTTGTCGAGGACACCGCCGTGGACATCACGGTGTTGCCGGCCTACATCGCCGATTTCATGAAGCTGATGGAGAAACACGGCAAAGACAGCGTTTACCACGCCCATGCCAGTGTCGGGGAATTGCACCTGCGGCCCGAGATCAACCTCAAGGATCCCGACGACTTGAAGAAATTCGTCGAGATCGCGCAAGATTCGGCCGACTTGGTCCGTCATTATCGTGGTTCGCTCAGCGGCGAGCACGGCGATGGACGGGTGCGCTCACCGATGATTCGCCGAGTGCTGGGAGACGAAGTTTACGATCTGCATTCCGTGGTCAAGGACGCCTTCGACCCCTCGCATCGACTGAATCCAGGAATCATCGTCGACGCACATCCGATCGACGAAAACCTGCGTATCCCTCTCGCCAAAGCAGACACGGAACTGGAGAACACGTTTTTTGACTGGTCTCCTGATCTTGGTTTCATGCGTGCCGTCGAGAAATGCAACGGAGCTGGCGTATGCCGTAAGCCCGCCGCAGCCGGTGGGACCATGTGCCCAAGCTACATGGTCACCTCCGACGAAAAAGACTCCACCCGCGGTCGCGCAAACGTGTTTCGGAACCTGCTGCTTGAAGGCCCCTCCAAAGCCATGCGTTCTCATGAATTGAACGACGCACTCGACCTTTGTTTATCGTGCAAAGCGTGCAAGTCCGAATGCCCCGCAAGCGTCGATATGGGGCGACTTAAAGCAGAGTTCACCCAGCATTATCATGAGGCCCATGGCGTGCCTTTGGCGTCCTGGTTCTTTGGGAATTACGCTCGGCTCAGCCGTTTGGCGGCGATCCTCCCCGGCTTTTCGAATTTCCTGATGACCTTCGGGCCCACCCGGGCACTCTTCGGGTTTTTCCTGAAGTTGGCACCGCAAAGATCGATGCCGGCCTACGCAAAATTCACGTTTTCGACCTGGTGGCGGAAAAATGATCGCCCACAAGACGGCGAAATCGTTTGGCTTTATGTCGACCCCTTCACCGAGTTCACGGAGCCCGAGATCGGCATCGCCGCAGTCCGAGTGCTGGAACACTTCGGATATGCGGTTGAGCTTCTGCCCATCACCGATGACGGAAGGACCCAACTCTCAAAAGGTCTGGTCAAAACCGCGAAACGCCTCTCCGATGCCAACGTTCGAAAAGTGGCTGACGCGCTCGCGAAGTTTCCGGAGAGACGGATCATCGGACTTGAGCCCAGCGCACTCCTGACCTTCCGCGACGAATTGCCCGATCTGGTTAGCCCTTCGCTCAAGGACACGGCACTCGACCTGGCTTCTCGGGCGGACCTCTTTGACGAATTCCTCGATCGCGCTCTCAGCGATGGCCGAATCGACATGAAGCTTGAGGCAAAGACTCCGCTGATTCTGCACGGGCATTGCCATCAAAAAGCGCTTTCCGACGTCGGCACCACTTCACGAGTCCTGAAGGCTGCTGGATATGACGTCCAGACCGTCCCAAGTGGCTGCTGTGGCATGGCAGGGTCATTTGGCTACGAGGCCAAGCACTATGAGCTCTCGATGCAAGTAGGAGAGCTTGTGCTCTTTCCACGGATTCGAAAGACTCCCGAATCCACGTGCATCGCCGCGCCCGGCACCTCGTGTCGACATCAAATCGCCGACGGAACCTCACGAAAGGCCGAGCACCCCGCCGTCTTGGTGGCCCGGGCGCTTGGACTGAATCCGTAGCCAAAGCTATGACCGGTCGGGCTCCAGCCCGGCATCGCGATTGGTGCGCAGGCTCTATGGCCTGCATGCGATCCCTGCGATTCTGCGCTTGGTGCGCAGGCCCTACGGCCTGCATGCGATCCTGCGATTCTGCGCATGGTGCGCAGGCCCTATGGCCTGCATGCGATCCCTGCGATTCTGCGCTTGGTGCGCAGGCCCTATGGCCTGCATGCGATCCCTGCGATGATTCAAACACACCAGCCTTAAGGCTCGCGAACCCATCGCAAGCCGAGCCATAAGGCTCGCGGACCCATCATAAAAGCAGCCTCGTTATCGATCCTTACGCGACAGCATCCTCCAGCCCGGCATTGCGACCCCATAATCGGCCCAGCCAGGCCACCCTGCCGGAGATTCTACGAGTCGACTTGGGTTACACACGGCCTTCGAGCATGCCATGCCAGTACATCTCTGGCAGACCGTAGGCCTTGAGCATGTACATGCTGTAGCGCTCCCGAGTCTGATCGAAGGGGAAGGTCTCCATGATCTTCCCGTCGTAACCAAACTCCGCCAAAATCAGACGGCCATAACCGGTGACCAGAGGACACGACGCATAACCGTCATAAGACGCCGTCAACGGCTTCCCATCCATCGCGGCAAGCAGGTTGGTCGCCGTGACCGGAGCCTCTTTGCGAACGGCCGCTCCCGTCCTTGAGGTTGGAAGCGAACTTCCGTCTCCCAGACCAAACACGTTTGGATATTTATTGTGTTGAGTCGTGTACTTGTGCACGTCCACCCAGCCCTCGGCGTTCGCCAATGGACTGTTTTTCACGAAGTCCGGCGGCCCTTGCGGGGGCACGACGTGAAGCATGTCGTATTTCAGAACCAACTTCTCGCCGCCGTCCAGATCCTCAAAGACGGCCTCCTTCTTGTCTGGACGAACTTCCCCAAGATTTCGCCGAAAATGGGTCTTGATATTGCGCGCTTCGACCAGCTTGTTCAGAGCGTCACCGTAGCGCTTGACGCCGAAAATCCCGGCGGTGGCCGACGCGTAAATGATATTCGACGCGTCGCGCAGGTTGTTCTTTTCAAGGTAATGCTCAACCAACCACATGATCTTCTGCGGCGCCCCGGCACACTTGATCGGTGTCGATGGAAACGTGAATATTGCGTTACCGCCTTTGAAATTTTGGAGGTTTTCCCAGGTCGAATCCACGGTTTCGTAGCTGTA
>JBFFMO010000147.1:0-7867 GCA_041554035.1 Allomicrovenator sp.
ATTTCCAATTCGCCCCAGCCAACGCTTGCAGTGCTGCGGAGTCCGGTGGTGACGATGGGATCTTCAGCTTCACATCGGATGCGACCGGAAACTACAAAATCATTTGCGACCTGAACAAAGATGGGATTTTTGACATTTCTGGCAACACGGACCTTTTGCTGAGTGGTGATGCCGCCATTGGCACCAACACGGTGGCTTGGAATGCCACAAACGCGTCTGGCGCTCTGATCGCTTCGGACACCTACTCATGCCAGGGATTCCTGACAGTGGGAGAGGTTCATTTTGTGGGCACGGACATGGAGACCAGCTATCAGGGGCTCCGCATGTTCTCGTACGATCGGGCCACAGCGACTCGCACTGGAAAGCCGATGTTCTGGAATGACACTTTGTTGCAGGGGAACGCGCTGACCATGCCTGACGGCCAAACTGGACTTGAAACCTCAGGGCCGAACGGGCTGTTTTCGGGTCTTTACACGGCAGCGGCTGCAGCAAATACCAACGCCCGGGCTTGGGGTAATTTCTCTTCGAACAGCAAAGGAAATAATGCTCTGCTGGATACCTGGGGTTTTGCCAATTCCTCGACCACTCAACTTGTTTCGATTCAAATCCTTGATCCAACCTTGGACACGGATATGGATACCCTCACTGATATCGACGAAATTTGCATTTACGGCACGGACCCCAACGATACGGACACCGATAATGACACGATCGACGATGGGGTTGAGGTCGTAAACGCTTGGGACCCTCTCGATCCATGCGACCCGATTTACGGCGCGACTTGTGGAATCACGATCACGATTACGGCTCCCGCCAACAACCTTCTCACCAACGACAATACACAAGCCGTCACAGGTGTGACCTCGCCGTTGTTGTTGGTGACGCTCACGGTTAACGGAGTCGTGAAAGGCACCACGACCAGCGATATCAACGGCAACTACACGTTCTTGGAAGCAGTCGTTGGCGTGTTGCCATCCGGTCCAAGTACGATCGTGACTTCGGTTTTTGGGACTCTTTCAGGCTCAAAAACAGCAACCGCGTTGGTCTTTGTTGATACAAGTGCCCCGGCCATCACGCTGGTGGCACCCGCCGACGGTCTAGTGACCAACGACAACACTCAGGCCGCTTCGGGTACGACCGAGGCCAACACTCAGGTCCAGCTCTTTGTGGACAACGTATTGGTGGCGACGGTCACTTCCAACGGTGCGGGTGCCTTCAGCTTCACTGAGGCACAAGTGGGCACGCTTGCCGAGGGCACACGTGCGATTCGCGCAACGGCTACGGACGGTGCGGGAAATACGGCTTCGGACACCAACACCATAATCATCGATACTGCAGCCCCAGCCATCACGTTGGTGGCGCCGGCCGATGGTCTTGTGACCAACGATAATACCCAAGCCGCTTCGGGAACGACTGAGCCGAACACTCAGGTCCAACTTTTTGTGGACAATGTTTTGGTGGCAACGGTCACGTCTAACGGTGCGGGCGTGTTTAGCTTCACTGAAGCACAAGTGGGTGTGCTGGCTGACGGAACTCGTGCCATTCGCGCAACAGCGACGGATGCCGCAGGCAACGCAACTTCAGATACCAACACCATCACGGTCGATACCATCGCCCCAACCATCACGCTGGCGACCCCAGTCGATGGTCTTGTGACCAATGATAATACTCAGACGGCTTCGGGCACGACGTCCCCCAACACGCAGGTTCAGCTCTTTGTGGACACCCTCTTGGTGGCAACAACGACTTCGAACGGTGCGGGCGCGTTTAGCTTCACCGAAGCACAAGTTGGTCCGTTGGCTGACGGTGTTCATGCCATTCGCGCAACCGCCACGGATGCCGCAGGAAACGCAGCATCGGATACCAACACCATCACCGTGGACACAGTGGCCCCGGCGATCGTCTTGGTGGCGCCAGCTGACGGCCTGAACACAAACCTGACGTCGTTGCCTGCATCTGGCACCGCCACCGCCAACACCTCGGTCGAACTTTTTGTCGACACTATCTCGGTGGGAACGACGACTTCGGATGCCACGGGCGCCTTCAGCTTCACTGCAGCGCAAGTCGGTGTCTTGGCCGAAGGGCCTCATGCCTTCCGCGCGACCGCCACGGATGCCGCAGGAAACGCAACGTCGGATACCAACACCATCAATGTGGACACCACAGCTCCTGCCATCACCTTGGTGGCGCCTGCTGACGGTCTTGTGACCAACAGCACCGCTCAGGCCGCGTCGGGAACGACCGAGGCCTCCACGTCGGTCGAGCTTTTTGTCGACACTATCTCGGTGGGAACGACGACGTCGGATGCCACGGGCGCCTACAGCTTCACTGCAACGCAAGTGGGTGTGTTGGCCGAAGGCCCTCATACCTTCCGCGCGACCGCCACGGATGCCGCAGGAAACACAGCGTCGGATACCAACTCCATCACCGTGGACACCACTGCCCCAACGATCGCATTGGTCGCGCCGGCAGATGGCCTGGTCACCAATCTGACTTCGTTGCCGGCCTCTGGCACCACGGCTCCCAACACGTCGGTCGAACTTTTTGTCGACACTATCTCGGTGGGAACGACGACGTCGGATGCAACCGGTGCCTTCAGCTTCACCGCAGCGCAAGTCGGTGTGTTGACCGAAGGGCTGCATGAGTTCCGAGCTGAGGCCACGGACATCTCCGGAAATACAGGTTCGGATATCAACACGATTCGTGTCGATACATTGGCTCCTTTGTTGACCTTGGTTGATCCAGCGGATGGCCTCGTGACCAACCAGACTTCGTTGCCAGCAGCAGGTGTGACCGACGCGTTGACCGATGTTGAACTCTTTGTGGACGGCACGTCGGTGGGAGTCACGACTTCGAATGCGGGCGGACTCTACAGCTTTACGGCCGCGCAGACCGGCACGCTTGTCGACGGAAGTCACACCTTCCGTGCTGTCGCGACGGATGCAGCTGGAAACACCAGCGAAGTGACGAACACCATCGTCGTGGACACCATGGACCCAACCGTTGTGATCACGGCGCCAGCCTTGGCTGCCACGACACCCCTGACCACAACAATTACGGGCACCACCGAGCCTGGTGCTGCGGTGACCGTGACCATCGACAGTGGTTTGCCAGGCGAACAGGTGTTCACGAGTACCGCTGATGCGAACGGTGATTTCTCTCAAGTCGTCACCGTGACCGCCGGTGCTCACACCATCGATGTTCTTGCCGAAGATGCTGCGACCAACACCGCAACCGCGACTTCGACGTTCACGGCCTTTTCGGTGGAACTTGCCCTCGACACACCCGTCGACGGCTCGATCGTGACCAACGATCGTCCTGCGATTTCTGGAACAACTGAACCAGGCCTGACCGTGACGATCGTGGTCGACCAGGGACTTGCTTCCGAAGAAATCATCACCACGATCGCCGACGCGAACGGCGATTTTTATGTCTTCCCGCTCCTGGCCCTTGCCGATGGAAATCATCAGGTGACCGCCACGGTAACGGACCCGATTTCTGGTGCGGTCGTTTCGGAAACCAACACGTTTGAAGTCGACGCTGTGGGTCTTGGAGTGGCGATTGTCACTCCTGTTCAGGGCGCGACGACCAACGATTCCACGCCAGACATCACGGGAACCACGGCGCCAAATACTTTGGTGACAGTGGTCGTGAACGCTGGGACACCCGACGAAGAAACTCTGACCACGACCTCGGACGCAGCCGGTAGCTGGACGGTCACGCCGTCCGCATTGGCTGAAGGGAATCATGAAGCCACAGCGAGCGTGTCGACCGTCAATGGGACGATTTCTACGGCATCTGTGAGCTTCGTCGTCGATACGGCACTGGATATCTCGATCCTGAACCCACCGACCGGTGCTCTCGTGTCTGCGCCAGTTTCTGTCGTGGGCGGTCAGACAGAAGGTCTGGCCACTGTGTCGGTCGAAATCGATGGAACGACCTATGTCGCCACGGTGACACCGACCGGCTATTGGGAAGTCACACTGCCCACTCCACTTGGAGACGGCGCTCATACGGTGATCGCGACGGCCACTGATGTTGCCGGAAATACAGCAAGCGCTCAGTCGACGTTCGACGTGGACACCACTCTTCCCCTTGTTGTGATTTCGACACCGGTACCCGGTTCGGAATTGAACTCGACGCCCACCGTCGTCGGCCAGGCTGACCCGAACGCGACTGTTCAGATTTTTGTGGACGGAGTCGACTCAGGCACGGTCACAGCCGATGCCAATGGTGATTGGACTTATGACTTCCCAGCGGATCTTGCGGAGGGCGAATACGAAGTCGTCGCACAGGTCGAAGACGCAGGAAAGACGGGCGAAGCCACCACGACCTTCACGATCGACACGACGATCGACCTCACGGTTGATAGCCCTGTTGCTGGCAGCACGATCAGCAATCCAAACCCAGTCTTGACGGGTATCACCGATCCGGGCGCTCTTATCACCGTGACGCAAGACGGCACGACCCGCACCACAGTTGCCGATGCATCTGGGCAGTGGAGTCTCTTGCTTGATGCGCCATTTACTGCAGATGCAGACGGTGAATTCACGGTCGACGTCACAGCGACGGACGCTGCGGGTAATACCGAGACGGTGACGCACACGTTCTTTGTGGATTCGGGCGCGCCCGGAGTTCGCATCACCACTCCCGATAACGCGGTGACGACGAATAACCCGTCGATTCCTGTGATCGGAATCACCGAACCCAATCTCTCGGTTGTTGTGGTCATCGACCAAGGCACCGCGTCGGAGCAGACTTTGACTGCCACGTCGGATGCCAATGGCTTCTTTACGGTCACACCAACAGCTTTGGCTGAGGGGCGTCACACCGTGAAGGCAACCGCCACTGACGCAGCTGGCAATATTGGCGTGGATAACGTCGAATTTATCGTCGACACCCGTTCGCCCGACCTTGTGATTCTGACTCCGGCCGAAGCGAGCGTTTTTGCTCCTGGCCCCGTGACGGTGACTGGATCGTCCGATCCGAATGCCGACATCCTCATCTTCGTGAACGGTGTTGAACTTGGTTCGACGCAGGCGGATGCCAACGGAGCCTGGACGATTGAGGTTCCGGCCGACACTGACGGTATTTACGACGTTCGCGCCCGTACCACCGATGCCGCCAACAACGTCGCGGAAGACGAGGTTCGTTTCATCATCGAAACACCGGTTGTGTTGACGATTGACCAACCGCTTGACGGTTCAGTCCTGACGTCTGCGGACGTGATCGTGTCGGGCACGGCGGGGCCAGGCGAGGTTGTTACGATCAGCGTCGACGGCGCCGTGATTGGAACAGTCACCGCTGATGGAAACGGAGATTGGACATTCTCCCTCACCGACCTCAGTGAAGGCCCTCATGCCATCACGGGTACCGGCGAGAATGGTGGAACGGCTACCGTGAACGTGACCGTGGATACGGAAGCGCCCACGGTCACAATCACCAGCCCAACCAACGGCGACGTGATTGGCGGAACCACCACGGTCACCGGTACAGCCGACCCCGGAGTCGAAGTTGATGTCTACGTCGACGACGTCCTCGTGGGCACCACGACTGCGGACACCAACGGCGACTGGACGTTTGAAATCGGTCCTCTGGAAGACGGTGACCACACCGTTGAAGGCCGAACCACCGACGAAGAGGGCCGCGAGGGCTCGTCGGGTGTCGTGACCTTCACGGTCGACACGATTCCTCCAGTGGTCACGGTATTGACTCCGACTCCTGGTGGCGTCTACCCGACGACTCCGATCATCACCGGAACCGGTGAGCCAGGAACGACTGTCATTGTGACAATCGACGGCGGTACTCCTATCGAGACCACCGTTGGTGCTGACGGTACGTGGTCGATCGATCCGGGCGAACTCGGACCGGGAGAACACACGATTACGGTCAAGGGACGTGACGCTGCAGGCAACGAGTCCGAGCTTGAGACGATCATCTTCACTGTCGGTGACACGTTGAATTACGAAGTCGCAGGTGGTTGTTCGACGACCCCAGGCTATCCAGACCTGAGCCTCCTGGCTCTTGGTTTGGTGGGGCTCTTCTTTCGCCGTCGCAAGGGCTAAGCCTTCAAGTTGATGTTAAAAGCCGCGCCTTCGGGTGCGGCTTTTTTTTTTGGCGCCTGAGGCATCACGTAATTTTTTGAACCAAGACTGTCTTGGCCCGGGCGGCCATTTCATCCAAAAACTCCGCGCCTTGGATGCCAGCGTGTTCGATCATGATCGACGCCGCAGCGGCCCCAAATTTGGCTGCATTTTCGATGCTCTTGCCGTGCATGAAACCACTCAGGAAGCCCGCGGCAAAGGCGTCGCCCGCTCCGGTTGGATCGACGACCTGACTCTCGAAGACACCAACCTCATAGAGCGCATCACCCGCAAACACTTGTGCGCCTTGCACTCCGTTCGTCAGCACGACCATGGGGATGTGTTTGCGCAGCCGACGAAGCCATTCGGTCGCTCCGTGCAGGTCCTCATGGCTCAGAAAGACGATATCGGCCCCTTTGAGTTGATCGAGGTCAAACTCCGTCGAGGCAACCACACTCCAGGGGCGCTTGCCGACCAGCTGGCGCAGGATTCCTTGCAGAGACACCGCGACCGCCACACCCGCATTTTGGCTGGTTTGGATCCATGCGCCCAGATTGATTTCGTTGAGCACCGGGGCAAGGTGGACGAAATCAAAACCGCTCGGATCGTGGACCTCGATGGGGGCGGCTTGCGCGTGAACCCACTGGGTACGCGTGCCGTCGCCTTCGTATCGATTTTCGAACGTGGTGGTGGCGGGGTCGAATTCGACCGACCAGCGAAGTCCGACGTCGGCTGGAATCGCACGTGCTTCGCAACGCGTGACCACCTCCACTTCGATCCCTGCGTGCAACGCAACGACGCCGCCGTAAAGGACGGACCCACCTGCCATGACGCCGCCCGAGACCAGATCTTGAGTGATGTGGCCTACGTAGAGAATGCGTTTCATTTAGACACCAAATTCGCTCCAACGCTGCATCGTGGTCTCCGCACTTGAGGCAACAGATTCGCCTTTGGCAGAGGTCTGGGATCGTGTACGAATTAGGGAGTTTCCGACAGGAGAATATATGTTTGTCCTCGTGATCAATTGTGGCTCTTCCTCATTAAAATCATCGATCATCGATCCGACCTCGGGAAAACGAGCGGTGTCGGTCGCCGTTGAACGTATCGGTTCAGCTGCTCGAATGCGCATTGATCTCGGGGAGTGGACCGCCATCGAGGCAGCCAATTGCGAGACCGCCCTCTCGCACGTGTTGCCGTTGATGTTGGAGCGAGTCGGCGGAAAGATCGATGCGGTTGGACATCGCGTGGTGCATGGAGGGGTGGCCTTCGACAGGCCCGTTGTGATTGACCAGAAGGTTATCGCTGCCGTGGAAGCGTGTGTGCCATTGGCGCCGCTTCATAACCCAGCAAATTTGGCTGGAATTCGCGCCGCCATGCAACACCTACCCGACGTTGTTCACGTCGCTGTTTTTGATACTGCGTTCCATTCGACCTTGCCTCGGCGTGCCCGGGAGTACGCAATTCCTCACGAATTGGCGAGTTCTAAGAATTACCGTCGTTTTGGATTTCACGGAATCTCCCACCAATATGTGGCTCAGGCCACGGCGGATTGGCTCGAAGACGACCTGCGAAATTTGAGGCTCATCACCTGTCACCTTGGCAACGGTGCCAGTGTCGCGGCAGTTGAATACGGCCGCTCGGTCGAAACGTCGATGGGCATGACTCCGCTTGAGGGTCTTGTCATGGGGACACGAAGCGGCGACATCGATCCCGGCATCTTGATTCAAATGATGCGCGACGGCATGAGCGTCGACGAATTGGATGATTTTCTGAACAAGAAATGC
>JBFFMO010000148.1:0-7860 GCA_041554035.1 Allomicrovenator sp.
CTCGAATCTTCTTTCACCACCCCTACAGCTTCTGTGAGTCCTTCGCGTGAGCGACCCATGCGATGCAAGAGCCGGCCTAGCTCTAAGCGAAGTGGAATGGAGCTGTCTCGTGCCCGGCTGCGACGCAAAAGGTCCAACGCGAGATCTTGCGCACCCGTACTGTTCCATTCTCGAGAACGGGCAAGGACACTGTCGAGCGATTGGGGCAAGGTTGCCACGAGTCGCTGAATTTCGGCGTAGGGGTCGAGTGACATCGTCCCAAGCTTGAGCAGGCGTGAAGGCTGGTAAACTAGCACAAGCTCCCCAATCCGGTAAAGCCATTCCAGCGTACGACAAGCACCTAAAATTTGACCACCGGCCAACCCGGCCTAACCTCAGAACTGGCACGGCTGCCGATTTTGTCCACGGAGGACGCCATGAATTCGAAATCACTCCTACTACTTGCAGCGTTTTCCGCGTCTTGCGCCGACGACGTTTCACCGCTGGGGCAGGGCGAAATCGCTCTCACATGGCAGATCTCTCCCCGAGGCTGTGCCGATGCGAATGTCACCAACGTTGTGGTTGGCATCGATGGGCCTGAATCCCGAACCGAGATTTTTGAGTGCGAAAAGGGCGAAGCGATGCTCCTTGATCTCACCGCCGGCACATATTCCGTCGCGATCGAAGGCATCGACGAAGCAGGGATAGCGCGATTCACCTCTCCGGATTCTCGCATCACGGTGCATCCCGATCTCACGACTCCAAACCCTCACACACGGTTGGTGGCGAAACCTTCCGAAGCTGTCGTGTCATGGCGATTCGAGGACGGTCGAGTCTGCGGAGCCCATGGCCTAACCCAGATGAATATTTCGGCTTTCGACAAATTTGACTATCAGGTCGCCACCGTCGACGCCGACTGCAACGATGCCACCTCCGCGTTATCCGAAGTCTTTGCCGGCACGTATTTGATTCAGGTCACGGGTGTTGGAAACGACGGTGTCTGGACCGGTGATGGCACGATCAGCCTTCAACGCGGCGAATCGGCCAAAATCGAAGTCGTGCTCAGCCCGTCTCTTTAAGTCAACGGAATGTCTGCTGCCTCGTCGTGGTTCGCGAAAGCTGATATAGCAATCGCGGCCAATTCGAGGAGGTACTCGTGTCCAGACAATCGACCTTTCGTGACGCTCTCACTTTTGACGATGTTTTGTTGGTGCCGCACGCAAGTGCCGTGTTGCCGCATGAAGTCGACCTCCGGTCGCAACTGACCACCGACATCTTTCTGAACATTCCGTTGCTCTCATCCGCGATGGATTCGGTGACAGAATCGGCCACAGCGATCACCATGGCCCGAGAGGGCGGCATTGGGGTGATCCACAAGAACATGTCCATCGAATTGCAGGCTCGCGAAGTCCTGACGGTTAAGAAGGCCGAAACCGGCATCATTCTTGACCCTATTACCGTGAACCCGACTCAGCCTCTGGCTGAAGCTTTGGCGTTGATGGAGAAACACCGCATCAGCGGCCTCCCGGTGATCGAGGGCAAACGTGCGGTGGGCATTCTGACCAACCGAGACGTGCGATTCGCACAAGATCTTACGGCCCCGGTTTCTTCATTGATGACGTGCAGGCTTATCACGGCGGAAGAAGACGTTGAGCCCGAAGAAGCGAAGCGACTGATGCACGAAAACCGCATCGAAAAACTCATCATCTTGGACGAACACGGCGAATTGCGCGGTTTGCTCACGATCAAAGATATCGTGAAACGCGAGCGTTACCCGAACTCCGCAAAAGACCCGCAAGAGCGGCTCCTTGCTGCCGCCGCAATCGGCGTGGGCAGTGACAGCGTCGAACGCGCAGACGCATTGGTGGCCGCAGGCCTCGATGTGTTGGTGATCGACACGGCCCACGGCCATTCTTCTGGGGTTTTGGCTGCCGTGCGAGCCATCCGAGATCGTTTTCCTGACCTGCAGATTATTGCCGGCAATGTGGCAACGAAGGCAGGCTACATCGCCTTGGCCGATGCCGGCGCCAACGCGGTGAAGATCGGAATCGGGCCGGGGTCCATTTGCACCACACGAATCGTGGCTGGAGTGGGCGTTCCGCAGCTGACCGCCATCTTGGACTGCGCGGCCGAAGCCAACAAACGCGGCATCCCGATCATCGCCGATGGCGGCATCAAGTTTTCCGGCGACGTCGTCAAAGCCATCGCCGCTGGGGCGCACTCAGTGATGATCGGCAGTCTCTTTGCCGGCACCGATGAGGCTCCCGGCGAAACCGTGATCTATCAGGGCCGCGCGTACAAAATGTATCGTGGCATGGGATCTCTTGGGGCGATGCGTGCCGGATCTTCCGACCGCTATTTTCAGGATGGAAGCCCCACCGAAAAATTGGTGCCAGAAGGCATCGAAGGCCGTGTTGCCTACCGTGGCGCCTTGTCAGCGAACGTCTTCCAACTCATGGGAGGATTGCGCAGTGGCATGGGATATGTCGGAGCCGCGAATATCGAAGAACTTCGCACCGCCAGTGAATTCGTGAAAATTTCTTCTGCAGGCTTGCGCGAAAGCCATGTGCACGACGTGATCGTCACGCAAGAAGCCCCCAACTACAAGACGGTGTAAATCTATGTCCGAGCTATCCTCCGGCATTCTCATCCTCGATTACGGCTCTCAATACACTCTGCTCATCGCCCGCCGAATTCGGGAGATGGGCGTGTACAGCGAGGTGTGGCCTTGCAACGACCCCAGAGTCGCTGACCTGAAAACCAACGACGCGATGGGCCTCATTCTGAGCGGTGGTCCCGCCAGCGTGAACGTCGAAGGCGCCCCAAAATTGGACGGTGGCATTCTCGAAGTTGGCATGCCGATTCTGGGCGTGTGTTACGGAATGCAGGCGATTTCCCATGCGCTTGGAGGCCGAGTCGAAGCGGCTGCGGTTCGAGAATACGGCCGTGCAGAAATCACGATCGGCCAAGCCGTGGGTGTGTTCGCCGATTTTGAGGTTGGAGCCAAAACGACAGTCTGGATGAGTCACGGTGATTCCGTGGTCGAACCACCACCTGGGTTTGAGATTGCCGCCGCGACGCATAACGGGTTGATCGCTGCGATCGCGAACACTTCTCGACGAATTTATGGCGTGCAATTTCACCCAGAGGTGTCGCACACCAGCCATGGCGCGCGGATGCTCGAGAACTTCGTGTTTACGGCATGCCTGGCCAAACCCAACTGGAATATGCACGAGTTTGTCGGCAGCTCCGTGGATTCGATTCGAGAACGCATGGGCGAAGATGGCCGAGTGATCTGTGGGCTCTCCGGTGGAGTCGATTCTTCCGTGGTTGCCGCACTCTTGCATCGTGCAGTCCCAGAGCGATTGACCTGTGTTCTGGTCGATAACGGCTTGTTGCGGCACCGCGAAGTCGACATGGTCCGCAATATTTTTGAAGACCATTTTGGCGTCGATCTCATCGTCGCAGAGGTCGCTGATGAGTTCCTGACCAAGCTCAAAGGCGTCACCGACCCCGAGAAAAAACGCAAAGTGATTGGCGAGACCTTCATTCGGGTTTTTGAACGCATCGCCAACGATATTCCGAACGCGCGTTTTCTTGCGCAAGGAACGCTTTATCCCGATGTCATTGAATCCATCAGCGTGCGGGGGCCGTCGGCCACGATCAAGTCCCACCATAACGTCGGAGGACTTCCGGAAGACCTGAATTTCGAACTGATTGAGCCGCTGCGCGAGCTTTTCAAAGACGAAGTCCGGGTTCTGGGCCGTGAATTGGGCCTGCCAAGCGAGATGGTTGATCGTCACCCATTTCCGGGTCCTGGCCTCGCGGTTCGCATCTTGGGAGAAATCACCCCGGCCAGGATTGCCGTGGTGCGTGCGGCCGACCACATCTTCATTGAAGCGTTACGTGAAGAAAACCTCTACCACTCCGTGTGGCAAGCGTTTGCGGTCCTCTTGCCCGTGAAAACCGTAGGTGTCATGGGCGACGAACGCACCTACGACGAGGTCATCGCTTTGCGCGCCGTAACCAGTCAGGACGGCATGACTGCGGATCGCGCGGATCTGTCCATCGACTTCCTTGGCCGTGTGGCAAACCGAATCATCAACGAAGTTCGAGGCGTCAACCGAGTCGTGTACGACGTGACCAGCAAACCACCAGGAACGATCGAATGGGAGTGAATGCGTTCATTATCGCGCTGATCCTCTGCATCAGTCCTTCGGTATTTGCACAAAAAACAGCCGTGCTCGTCACCGTGCGTGTTGCCGAAGATCCAGAAGACATCAGGTTTTGGTGGAGAGACGACCAACCCGCCCCAAGCACCGAGATCGCGGCGCTTCATGAAGCGCTGGCGCTGCGCGGGATCAACGTCGTCATGCCACCAAACTTGTCGGGCATCTCCCGGATCGTGCGGCAGCCATCGCTCACGGATTTGAGCGCCATGAATCTTGCCAAAGTGATGGGCGCAGACCAGGCCCTTGTGGGGGATTTGGTCATTTCAAACGCGGGACGTCTGGGCCCACTTCAGATCAGCGAAACTCGTTTTGAACTGAACGCTCGAATCCTAAAATGGCCACAGGGCATACTGGAAAGCCGCCCCTTGCCTCTGCAATCCGTCTCCGTGTTTTCGTCCAGCGAGAATCGCAGGAACGCGGGGACCTATCTTGGCGACGTTGTCTCGACCTGGCTTGCGCAACCAAGCGAATCTCCGGACGACGTGGGCTTCCCTGGCGGACAAGAGCCGCGTCTCATCGTCCCTCGGACCTTGGGAATGGCGGCGGTCGACGCCATCAGAAATAGGCTGGCCGCGGGAGCAGCCAAGAAAGTCGTGGTCTCCTGGGTTTCCGACGCCGCCGTCGGTCTGGAACTCAGTCCGTCAACGGCGGACACGCGCGCAACCATTCGAACCTGGACTGACGTGGCGATCAGTACGCCCTTTGATGGGTTTAGCGCTGGCGTCGTCCCAACACCTGACGCCGATGGTTCCCTGAGGCTGCAGGTCCAACGCACAATTACCCCGTAAACGAGGCCCCGATGGAAGAGTCCCCCAAGAATGGCACGGGCCTTAGCCCAGCACAGCTTTGGCATTATTATCATCGCTACCCGTTCTTGCTGGCCAAGGCCTGCCTTTTTGCGCTGGTGATCGGAGTCTTATTCTTCGTGATGAGGAGCGTGGAAGCGGTCCTCTTCCCACTCCTTGCCAGCCTTCTTGTGGCCTACCTCCTTGACCCAGCAGTCGACTGGTTCGAAGAGCGCAAAGTCAGTCGCACAGTCGCCATCTCCATATTCATGGTGGCTGGCCTCGTGACATCGGCCCTCTTCATTCTGGTTTTGTATCCCACGGTCGTACGCACGGCCGCCAAGATTGTTGACCGCTTGCCTCTATTGGCCGAGGTCCTTCAATCCCAGACCTTGCCCTGGCTTCGAGAACGCGGCGTGGAGATTCCTCCAACGCTCTCGCTTGCGTTCGATGAATATGGAGCGACGCTTCAAGAGAATCTTCCGAACCTCGTACAAAAAATCACGGGGTGGGTCGGCGGCATCGTCGCCGGGGCAGGGGGGGTCGTTGCGAGCCTTCTTAACATCGTGATGATTCCGCTCTTCACGTTCTATTTCCTGCGTGACTTTGATTTGATGACCGCTTCGCTGCGCGAATACATCCCTCTTGCCCGGCGCGAGGTGTTGCTCGACCGAGTCCAAAAATCCGATGTGGTGGTTGGGGCGTGGTTCCGCGGGCAAGTCGAGGTCGCAGGCATCCTTGCTGGTCTTTACAGTGTTGGCCTGGGTGGCCTTTTTGGATTCCTGGGCATTGGATCGGTGACAGGCATCGCCATCGGCGTGCTCACCGGACTGCTCAACATCGTCCCCTAGTTTGGGGTGCTGATTGGAATCATCCTCAGCACCCTTCTCGTATTGATCGATTGGCATGGCTGGATGGGGCCGATTGGAGTCGCGATTGTCTTCACCATCGTTCAGGTCCTTGAGGGTTATGTCATCACCCCCAAAATTGTCGGCGAGAAGGTCGGTCTTTCCCCGGTCACGGTGATCATTGTGCTGCTTTTGGGGGGCGAACTCTTCGGTTTGACCGGGGTTTTGTTGGCGATTCCAGTGGCCGGCGTCATTCGTGTCTTGTTGCCCGACATGTTGTCTGTCTACACAGCGTCGCCTTTTTACACCGGTAATTTGCCCTACGATCTTGTCGCCACTGACGCACCGGCCATTGGGCAGGCTGCCTCGGAATTTCCTGAGCCTAAAAAAAGGCCGGTCGTGGCCAAAAACGAACCCGCAGAACCAGACGTTGTTTCCGACGATGATCCCCCCACCGCGACCAACGACGACCCAAGCCCACAGGCCGCCGAATCCGAAGAAGCGGTCGTCCCCGAAAATCACGGGTCGAATCCGACGAGTGATTGACATACACTTGGCTCACTGGAACCATCCAATCTTCCCCCTGTCCGGGTTTGTCTAGATGTCCCAAGACGATCCTAAACAATCGCTTTCCGATAAAATACGCCGCATGCTCGCGCGCGAATTCGAATCGTTGCCGCCTGATGCCGTCGCCGGCGTCCTCGCGAGTCTGGCATCCGAGCTTGTCATGCTTTCGGAAGCTGGCCTGAGCAACATGTCTGAGGTCGAAAATTCGGATTGGAATCGGGCCCTGGCACCGCTTCAAATTCGAATCGGTTCCGACAATACCGTTGAGGTCGAAGCCACAGGACCTAAAGAAGTTCATGACATCATGAATCAGCTTCTGAATGTCGGTGCGGTCATGCTTCAGCTTGAAAAACCGCCGGCACTCAATTCGGCGATCGGCGTTCGATTTTCGTTTCCGCCCCATCATCTAAACCTTTCATGCAATGGACGCGTGGTTCACTCGTCCCCCAAAGGCACGGCGATTGAACTCGCTCAACTGGGGCGTGAGGACCGCGCCGCGATCGAATCCGTTTGGCCTGATGCGCAGAAGCGACTGCCGCCTCCCGAGCCATTGACACCGATTGATGTGGTTCCAGCGCAGGCTGGCCAACGCACAACTCAATCGGCCATTCCTCAGGTCCGGGTCGAACAATCTGTGCCGATTCCGGGCATCGGCCCCAAGACTCTGCAGCGCTTCAAACGCCGGATCGATTTGACCGATCCAGACGTGAAAGTCATCTCCTCCACCCATTTGGGCCTGAAGGCGCTGGCGACGCGAGAGTTCTACGGTCCCGAACTACCCACGGTGCAGCCGACCTCCGAGGCCGATCGCGTCGAAGAACTCGCCGACGAACGAATTGTGGACGTCTTGCTTCAACTCTCGCAGAGCGGCCACACAGGCATGGTTGAAGTTCGTGATGGGGATACTGGCATCACCCGCCAGATCTTGATCGATGGTGGATTTGTCGTGGAGCTTTCGCGGCAACCACGCATGGCGGACGAAGAACTTGGATTGATGCTCTTGCGCGCCGACCGAATCACCAAACAGCAGTTGGCGATGGCCGCAGCACACGCCGACGAACTTCAATGTTCGCTCGAACGAAGCCTTTTGGATCTAGGGATTCTGGACCCCGATCGAATCCGACACGCGATTGCCGGCCGCCTCACGTATTTGATTCGCGTAGTCATCAATTTCAAGTCCGGGCAAGTCCAGGTCTTTGATGCCCATTCGTTGCCTACTGGCTTTCTTCCGCCGCCTCCGCTGCGCGTCCATGTCGCCACCGAACGCGTGATTTACCGAAAGTTCTTCGAGCATTACAAACAAATCCCGCTCAAGGACCGCGAGTCACACATGGAGGGGTATCTGGACGCTTATCCCGAGATTCCCGCCGAAGAACGTGAGCGCGTTGAGAGCACTCTGACCGAATCCGACCACCTCAACCTGATCGAGCGTGTGATCAGCGGCCGTAA
>JBFFMO010000149.1:0-7859 GCA_041554035.1 Allomicrovenator sp.
ATCTCGCGGTCGACGGTCGTGTCGTGCTCTCCGACTGCAATGATACGGTCATTTTCGATGACGACGTCACCGCGGACGATTTGCATCGTCTGATTCATGGTCACGATCGTGGCGTTTTTGAGGCGAATTCGCACCGTCATTCCTTCTTGAGAATTCCGAACTTGATGCCAAGCGGTCTGAGATTGATGGCTGGGTTGCCGATCTTGCGTTGGACAAACCGATCTACCACGGTCTGGCGAATCCTGTCGCGATATTGCCCGGCCCAGATGTCCTTATCGGCCAAAAACTTGTCGCGATCGGGTTCTTGTCGAGCCAGAAGGTGAGCGACAAATACCCGCTCCCTGGACAAGATCAATTTTGTGGTCGGATGAGAGGGTTTGAGTTTGAACGCTTCGACAAGCACCTCGGGAGCCAGGCCGTACTCGGGGATCGCGCCGTTGGGGTTGTAGTCGAAATCTCGCAAGATTTTCATGTCCAGGCCGAGCTTTGAGATGGCCTTTCGGGCTTTCTCGATCTTGGCTTCGTCGGGTTTCTTGCCCATTTTTGCGAGCAATCGTCGCGCCTTTTTCAGTTTGGCAGCGACCGACGGGATAGGGCTGGACGCCCGCATGATTTCCGCAGCAATTTCTCTGGATAGGCCACGATTGAGTTCCACGGCGTCGGATTGCTCGAAACCAATCACGCGCCAGGCGTAGGCGCCTCGTGGGCCGCCAAACTGAACACCGACGTCACCGGGTTGGCTCATAAAGGCCTTGCCGCTTTCTTGTCGAATCATGTGCACGTTGTGTTTGGCCTCAAGCCCGGTCTCCAAGGCAATTTCCAGAACATCTTTGCCATCGACCAGGAGTTTTCGGGCGTCTTCGAGTTTATCTTTGCTCCCGTCCGTGGCGGCCAAGACATCCATAATGACCCGCATGGGTTGGCGGAAACGATTGGGGTTCGCGTCGAAGAACTTCTGGATTTCGTCGGGGTTTTTCTCGACAAATGTGTCGATCTCTTGGGAGGACGGAACGTTATCCAACGCGACGACCGCGAGCGTCACGGTGTTATGTTCGAATGACCAGGCCTCCCAGAGTTCGGTGTCATCGATTTCTTGAACCAGGAGATCGGTCAGTCGGCTGCGTGCGATTTCGTCTCGGCCGACCCCAAAGAAGTCGTCGTTGGTGAGATGAATTGATTTCAGAATCACATCAAAGCGCTCTGGGTGATCGAGAAGCCAGACAAAACCGCGGTATTGGGGCTCCGATCGATACAGGGCAATGACGTCTTTATCTGAGATCTGGATGTTGCGGCGTGCGATCTCGTCTTGAACCACTTGGCGCGAAAGAACGGCATGGGTCGTCGTGAACTGAACGGTCGGCGTGGCCAGGCGTTCAAGAGGCACGGCTGGATATTCACCATTTTCCGCGCCTGGGGCAAAGAGGCTTCCAAGGCGCACCGCGCGCTCGAAATCTCCCAGTGTGACTCGGAATTCGCCGACTTTCCCGATTTCGGTTTCCTCGGTGGGCATCGGGCCTTCGAGGTAACGAATCGGAAGGACGGGCCCGGTGTCGGCGCCCATATCTGTTGCGGTCTCGGCTGGAGCCGAGGCGGTCGTGGTGTCTTGCTCCGGCGGTGTTTCAACGGTTTTCCGAGAACACGCGGCAAGAGTGAAGAGTAGAATGAAGATCGTAAGTCGCATTTTTGTTTTGCGAAGCCTCTAAGCGTCTGATAGAAAATCGCCCTCGTTTTCCGGCGTCATCTTAGGCGTCCGGGCGAGTTTCGTCGATCCCTAAACTATTCGGCGTGCTGCTTCAGCGACCCCCGGTAAACTTCTCCATAGCTACCGGATCAGTACAGAGCGGCCCGCACGATGACATGGAGAGTATCATGGCAAAGTTAAGCCCCCTGCAGCGCACCAAGAAAGAATTCGGAACCAAAGAAGATTTGGCAAAGAAAGTCATTGGATTCCTCACCAAGCCTGAGGACGAAGAGCAGGCAGCGTTTGAACATCGCGTCAACACGATGAGCAACACCAAGTTGCTTCGTCTCAACGATTCGCACACCGCCCTCACTTCGAAATTCGGTGGCAAGGAAGCCCTCGTCGAGAAGATCACCAAAGCGAAGTTCAACGGCATGAACGCTGACTACGCCAAGAAGATCGGCGGATTCACTGCACCTAAGCTTATCGACCTCGCTCGTCAGCATGGCGTGAAGTCATAATTTTTTCGAAAAATTGTTAAAAGTGTCGTTCAGCGGCCGTTTATGCGCCCGAGAGGCATGTAGACGGCCGTTTCTGTTTCGACGGTGTCTTGTAAGAATGAGCAACAGCGACTACCCTACTCGGTCTAAGTTGCCGTGAGGCGCGACCTTGACGTGTGTCAGGGCAAAGTATCAGCTTCAGCAGCTTAGACACCTTCGTTCGGTCCTTCGCAGGTCTGCACAGGAGATCCATGGCGACGGAATACATGATTGGTGATAAGGCTGTTTACCCCGCACAGGGCGTGGCCGAAATCGTTGGAATTGATTCCAAAGAGATTATGGGCACCACGCAAACGTTCTACGTTTTGCGTGTGTTGGACTCCGACAAGAAAATTCTCATTCCCGTAGGCAAGGTCGATGATGTGGGCTTACGCACCATCATCAGCACACGGGAAATCGAGGAAGTCTACGACATCCTCCGGGAACGTAACGTCGATTTGAATACTCAGACGTGGAACCGCCGTTGGCGCGCCTACGTCGAGAAGATTCAGACAGGAAGTCCATTCGAGATCGCAGAAGTTCTGCGCGACTTGAATCTACTCAAGCACCAAAAGACTTTGAGCTTCGGCGAAAAGAAAATGCTTGAGAGCGCACGACGGCTTCTGGTTCAGGAGTTGGCGATTGCCAAAGAGTCTTCTGAAGAAGCCGTTACCGAAGAGATCGAGCATATCTTCGCAGCCTGATTTACCGGGCTGTGGGGACTTCGGTCCCTTTCTCTTGATTTGATTGGGCGGAGACAGACGGAATCGTTTCGTCAGGCGAGAGCGGTTGGCTCTGGCTCGCTTCGCTTTCGGCGTGTTGAGCTCGGCATTCTTGATCGCATTGACGCCTTACGTTGGCGCAAGCGGTGTAGTCTCCGGGATGCCTCTCGCTGCACCGCTCGTGGTTGACTCTCCCACACAGATCCAAACAATTGGGAAGCTCGTCATGTTTGGCTGCGTGCGATGCGCTGCAGGCGAAAGCACCTGTCAGACACGCCATGATGAGCGTGATCCTAACTGACATGGAGGTCACTCTGCAGGTGGGACGTCATCAGGCATGCGCTGGGGCGATTCGTCCGTGGTGTCCGTCGGCTCGTCTGGGGATTCTGAGGGTTGTGACGGAATCTGTTCGTTTGGAGCGATCTCTTCGCTTCCACCGCCGGTCACTTCTGTTTCAGCGTGTTGAGAGCGGCACTCCGAATCACAAGAGCGTCGTTCGTCTGCACACGCTGTGTAGTCGCCAGGATGTCGTTCTGTGCACTGGGCGAAATTCATCGCGCAGAAGTCCAGACAACGAGGTGGGCCTTCGGCCGAGATGTTCTGGCCACCGCCGCTGCATCCGATGCCGAGCCCAAGAGCCGCGATCATGACGAATAGGATCTTCATAGGGTTCTCCATGTGCGTGCAATGTCTAGCAGCGCGCTTGCCATGGCGTCTACGGCGACTTCCAAACAGTCCTCGTCGACGTCAAAATATGGGGTATGCAACATGTGCACGATGCCTTTCGCTTCGTTTCGAACACCCAGAAAGAGGTAACACGAAGGCACGCGTCGTGAGAATGATGCGAAGTCTTCAGCGCCCATTTGTGGTTCGTGGGCGACAACTCGGTCGTCGCCAAGTCGTGCCGTCAGGTGGTCGACAACACGGCGCTCAAGGGCTGTGTTGTTGGCGGTGAGACGTGCCCCAGCAGTGAAGGTCACCTTGCCCTCACCTGCGAGGCCCTGAGAAATCCCTTGCACCACGCGTTCGACTTCTTTCATGGCGAGCTCGGCCGTCTCGTCGGATAGCGTCCTCAAGATACCGGTCAACCGAGCGGTGTCGGCGATGATATTATAGGAGTTGCCGGCCTCGATTTTTCCGATGGTGAGGACACAGGCATGCCGGGTATCGACGCGCCGTGATGTGACGGTCTGTAGGGCAGTGATGACCTGCGCCGCGATGAGCACAGCGTCCACGCCTTCATGCGGGTAGGCTGCGTGTGCCTTCTTGCCGGTGATCTCGATCTCGACGAGTTCAGAGCGGGCCCAGACGGGGCCGCCTGTGTACCCAATTTTACCCACATCCAGGGTGGGCATCACGTGAAATGCAAACGCCGCGTCGACCGTGGGGTTTTCCAATGCGCCTTCGGCCACCATGCGTTCTGCCCCGATGGGCGCGTCCACAGGCGAAGCTTCCTCTGCGGGTTGGAAGACGAACTTGATGCGACCGTGAAGGTGTTCGGTCTGAGTCGATAAAACCTTGGCGATGCCCAATCCAATCGTCGTGTGCACGTCGTGCCCACAGGCGTGCATGATACCTGGCTCCTCGGAGCGGTAGTCCACGTGATTGAGTTCGTGGATAGGCAAGGCGTCGATGTCGGCGCGGAAGAGTAGCGTGGGGCCGTCGTGTTTGCCCTCAAGGATGGCAATGACACCGGTTTCAGCACAGCGAGTGGTCGTGAACCCAAGCTCCTGCAGTTTCGACTCGATGAACTCAGCCGTCTTATGTTCGGTGAATGAGAGTTCGGGATGGGAGTGTAGATGGCGTCGAATCGCCACCAGTTCTTCACTCGATACATCTAGTTTCATCGTCGTCTCCAAATCATCGCAAAAAAGGCGAGAACAACCAGGCCAAGCGGCGTGGGTGCTTGCTGCAATACGCCGCAACCACAGCCCGCTTCTTCCAGAACATCGTCGATTCCGATATTTGGAATTCCGGCGTCGGCAAGTCCCATGTCTGGATTGTAGTCAGGCGTTTCGGTGAACGTTAAGGCGTATTCGTACATGCGATTATTCACCGAGTCGTACGTGAGCAATCGTAGGCCGCTTTCGTCGCCGACGATGGCAGCGGGTGGATGGGTCCCTACCGCATCAAGCCTTGCCATGCCCGGGGATTCCCCGTTTGCGTCTACAAATCGCAGAAACACGTTGGATTCCGTCACAAACGAAATCACGAGGTAGTTTGGGTCTCGCCACGACTTGGTGGGTGGGCCGAGCACCACGAATGCCCCATCTGCAAATTGGTAGGTGGAGTCAAAGGTCACACGGGTCAGTTCTCGCCCGGTATCATTGGTGGTCGCGATCTCGGTGGAGACCGAGGCGTCGTTGGGATCGAGCCAGACAAGGTTGAGAACACCGGCAGCATAAAACATGCTGACCAAGGCTTTGTTCTCCCAGGGATCATCAAGGGGTTTGAGTTCCTCGACGCTTTCACGGCCGTCGTAGTTGAAGAACTGCAATCCTTGGAGCCCAAGGGAGTCCAAGACAACGATGAAGGTGCCGTCTGGGCGAACGGTCGCTTCTACGGGAATGCCGCCGCCTGACTGGCCGATCGTCAAGCCTGAACGAATCAGGTCTCCAGATGTCACATTGATGACATGGGCTTGCGCGATGAACTTATCGTCGAGGCCGATCGTGAGTTTGCCGATGGTGAAGGCCAACAATTTATCGGTTTCGGGGCTGTAAACCATCGTGTCGAATGCGGTCAGGTAGTCGCCTAAGAAGACACCTGTTCCGCTTGGGCGGGCGGAGGCCTCTACGAGTTCGACGTCTCGGATTTTCCAGCGCTCGATGCCGTTGCCGTCGATAAAAACGGTCGTTCCGGTGACCTCGCCGGGCAATGCCTGCGGGTTTTTGGTGCGCAAAAAGAACCCGCCGCCAGGGTGGGCAAGCATGCCAACACATTGGGTGGGCTGTTCATCGACGACGTAGCGATAAACGCTCGCATCTTTGGTGGTGGCAACCACGACCGAGCAACGCACGGTCGATCCCTCACCGGTGGTCGTCGCGATGACGGTCGACTGGTCAGGGCCGGCATGAATGATCGAGCCCGTAAGGGGAAACGCCCCAGGCATGGCGTAATCACGTAATGCAACACCGCTGACCTCGACATCAGCGAGTGCTGGTGCCGACGCGAATAGGATGCCGAGGAATAGCGTTAGGGCGAATTTACGCATGATTTCAGAGTTGGAAGATCAGGAAACGAAGAATCTTGGTCATATCCTGATTCACCCCACCTTGTCGTTCGTTGTGGAACGATGTGTAGGTGACGGTGCCGCCCGACATGGCTTTCCAGGTCAGGAGCAGAGGAGCGTTCATCTGGTAGTTGGTGCTTATGGGGCAGGAATATCCGGGTCCAGGCCCACAAAGCTGTGCGTTTCCAGAGAGGTGGACCGTGGCGGTTGCGTCTGCGCCGTCGAGCACGGTCCAAGCATTATTGATGATGTTGTTGGCCGGATCGTGTGGGAACTCGATCGTGGCGGTTTGGCTGTTCAATACGGCCTGCAGCGCGGGGCTGAGCACATTGGCGGTGATCGTTTGCGGGGCATATCCGACGCGCGCGTTATCGACCACGGTGTCGGTGCCATGCATGTCCATAATTTCTGGGAACGCAGCTTCGGCCCATGGACCTGCCCAGTCCGCGACATAAACAGATCCGCCTTGATTCACGAAATTTCGCAGATTTGCGGCCATAGCTGGTCGCGGATCGGTCAAGAACGAGAAGAGCGGTGCGAGCCTGTTATAGAGATCACCGCAGTTGATGAAGATGATGTCGTAGTTTGCCATCGCGGCGGGGCTTTGAAGGAACGTCGTTGTGGCGCTGAGCTGCCCGGCGTCATCTCCCTTCATGTCAAAGGCGAGGTTCAAGTCGCCGATGATGCCTTCGACGTGGTCGTAGGCTCCGCCGATGACGGCGATCTTCACCGCCGTGGCATCCAGACAAATCTTGTCGGAGGAGGCCGTCAGGTCGGTGGTTTCGTTGGCGCGAATGAACACGATGGTGTCGGCAGAAAACGACCCGATTTCGATCTTCAAGTCGTGTTGTCCGCTTGGGATGTCGGACAATTCAAAAACGCCCAACCCGTCGGTTCGAGCGGTGATGGTGAAAGGAAGGCCCGTCGCACAATCGACGCCCGTGACAGTCACGTCGGCCGTGGCAAGGACGTCGCCGTTTGGAGAGCATGCCCTGCCGCGCAGCATCCCGAGTCCACAAACCGCAGGTGGCAGGTCTGGTGTGTTCATGTCGGCTTCGCCGCGCATGTCGGTCTCGACACCCATGTCGGTTTCAACACCCATGTCATCGACGCTGTTATTGGTCGGATTATTGATGTCGTTGTTGGGCGTGAGGTTGTTCGCGGCGTTATTGCTGGCGCTGTTGTTGGCGTTGTTGGAAGTGTTATTCGCCGAATTGTTGCCAGTGATGATGGTTTCACACGAGTTGTCGATCGCATTATAGCGTTCACCGAACTCGCATGCGGTCTTGCCCTCCGTTGAAGCGGTGTCATCGCTGCATGCCAAAATGCCCATCAGGCTCATCAAAAATCCAATCAATTTCCAAGACATTCATTCTTCTCGTTCGAAGGCGTTCAGAGCGCCCGTGTTTATGCTGTGGAAAGCACCGGAACGGTAGCAGAAACACTTACATGTCGCAAAAGTGGGGAGGTTGCTTAAGTCCTGTTTTTGCGGCCTGAATCTTTCTGAAAATCACCCTCGATCGATTGAATTTCTGGTGCCTCGTTTGCTATGTTCCCGTCGAAAATCAACAGGTATTTTGAAAACATATGTTTTTCAGAGGGTTAACGAATGGATTGGTCTAAGTGGCTCGCGGTAATGACCGTGGTATTTGCGGTTGGTTGTGGATCGGACGATCCCGCCAACC
>JBFFMO010000150.1:0-7799 GCA_041554035.1 Allomicrovenator sp.
ATTCGTAAGGGACAAATTCGCCCGTCTTGAGGTCCAGTCTTTCCGAGCGACTGAGCGTGTATGCGAGCCATCCAAAGAACCGGTTTTGTGGGTAATGGCGAATCAGAACCTCAACGCCGTACGCACGTCCCTCGTCTTCGTTCTTGAAGATCAACGGATCGGTTTCACCTTCCGGGGTCACCACAAATTCACTGGTTGGGCTCAAGATATCCCACTGATCACGATAATAAACCGTGGTGTCCAATTCGACGTATTCCAATGGGCGGTATTCGGCACCAATGGCGTACTGCATGGTCTTTTCGAAGGTCAGGTCTGGATTACCAAACGTGGCGTCTTCGCTGCCGGGGCTGGTGGGTTGAGTGAAAAGACCCACGCCGCCCTTGCCCACGACTTTATCTGCGATATCCCATCGAAACGAGAATCTAGGCTGCACCGAGGTCTCGCCGATCGAACCGTAATGGTCGACACGAACGCCAGGAACCAAGAGCAATGGCTTCCATGGTCGTGCCTCAAACTCGGCGTAGACGGCCGGCTGAAGCTGATCCGAGGTTGCTGACGATTCAATGCCGTCTCTCGAGAAATTCGGACGTCCGTCGCCTTCACCGTCATCGGTGTCAGAGCTGTCATTGAAACGGGGCGTTCGGATCGTGAAATCGGCGTACCCCATGTTCAGGTCGGTGCCGAAACGAAGAGCCAGCCCGTCCGAAATCTTCACCCGCGTGTCGTTACGCAATTGCGAAATATTGGCGGTCGCGTCGAAGAAGAAATTCTCGGCGGCTTCGAATGACGTCGTATTGACGCCGTAGGACAACATCATCGTGTTTTCGATCGGCAGGTCTGGACGCCATTCCCAACGAAATTGGCCACGAATAAAGGAGTTCCTCAAGTCGATCCCGGTCACCTGAACATCGGCATTTCCCTGAGGTTCGCCCTTGGGGAAAATCAACTCGATGGCGTCGTCCGACCCATAGATGAAGAGTTCAAGTTTATGGTCCGGAATCCCCTTATAGGTCGTCCACATTTGGTAATCGTAATAACGTGGCGCCACAAAAACATCGGGGCCATCGTCGGGTAGGATCAAGGGCAAAAAGACGTCAAAATAGGAACGACGTCCGCTTATCGCGACGCTCAAATCATCGGTGATGGGGCCTTCGACCAGGATGCTGGCATCCAAAAAGTCGATGTCCACCATGCCGTGGATTCGGTCGGATTTTGGTGCGCGGGTTTTGATGTCGATCACACCACCCGTGGCGCGACCGTAATAGGTGCTGAAATTGCCTGGATAAAATTCAATGGCTTCAATCATTTCGGAATTGATGACCGCGGGGCCCCCAAAAAAATGATAAACCAGCGGGATATTATCCCCTTGCAGAAACACCTTCGTATCTTGTGGCGCCGAACCACGAACGACGATCAAACCACTGACAAATGGGGCGCGAGCCACACCTGGCAAGTTCTGAACAACGCGCACGACGTCGCCGTTGGTGCCGGGAATTCGTCGGATTTCGTCAAGCTCTAGACGCTGACGTGACACCTCGGTTCGGGCGCGTTTGGCCGTCGTGGTGACCGAATACTCGTCGTAATATTCTTTTTCGACATAGAAGGTTCCGGTGGTTCTTTCGCCAGTTTTTACGTCGACTTCTGTCGTCGATGTGAAAAAGCCGTCCGCTTCAAAACGCAGCGTAAACTTTCCGGCGGCCGCGCCGCGGAATCCAAATCGCCCCTCACCATCGGTGTAGGTTTCAGCGACTGGCTCGCCGCTGGCCTGGTCGATGAGCTGCACGCGCACAGCGGAAAGCTGCTTTCGCGTGCCGGACTCAAGGATCTGCCCCTTCAGGTTTTCAGGGGATGCCACGACGGAATAATTCGCCGAGCTTTCCTCGCCATTCAACAATTCTATTTGGGTTTTCAGATCGTCGTAACCCGCGATCTTGAGCGTCACGTCGTAAACGCCCGGAGGCACATCCATGAATCCGAAGCTGCCGTCCGCGGCCGTGTTCATCGAGGCTTCGGGAACAGGATCAAAATCAGTTCCCGTGTACCGGATGGCCACCGACGCTTTCACGCCCGCGCCCGTTTCTTTGTCGACGATTTTTCCGGTGAAACTCGAGGGAAGAATCGGCAACGAAAAATTCACAATAAAAGACAACACGACAGCAGACGGAACACCGTTGATTTCTGCCGGGCTGAACGTGAAACGTTTTGCGGCTTCAACCGCAGCCTCGTCGAGCCCAAAACCGATGCCCTCAAGGACTTCAACTTTGGAGACCGCCCCGACAGAGTCGATGGTCAGACGCAATTTCACGTCTCCTTCGACTCGGTTATCGATCGCGTCTTGCGTGTATTCAGCTTTCACTTCACTGGTGAGCGCCGGAGCTTTGGTCACGCGAACGTCGCCGTCCGCCTCTTGCGCGAGTGCGATATTTGGCGCCGAGGCCAATCCCATTAATGCCAAAAAAATAAGTCTTTTCATTTCCGAACCCCCACGACGTTGAGGCTTCGTTGGGCCCAATCGGCGCCGAGTCGACCATCACGAACAATCGACCAAAGCGTCACATGACAATCGTCCTCGGGACGATCGCCGGTTACCGGTGTCGCAGGACACGGATCTTGGTCGTCGGGGAGGCCATCGTCGTCAAAATCACCATCGCTTTTCTTTGGCAAAGAGAACGCCGAGACCGACGCCAGTTCCAAAGTGTTCAGCGTCTCCTTGAAGATACGGTCGCTTGGGTCGGAGGTGCCCGCGGTCGTCATCCAACGGTAGACCACGACTTCACGTTCTGCGGGCAAGAACTCCGTGTCCGCGCCTTGAGGGGCCGGAGGCTGCCAGATATCGACGGTGATTGGATCCACGAGGGACCGCGTTTCGTAGGCGACCTTGGCAAAAATATCCAAAGAACCATTGGGTGGAATGCTGACCCACCACAGCCCCTGTTCGAGTGTGGGATCTTGAACCCAATCGATGCCCTGCTCCCGAAGGTAGGTCGCGGACTCCGCGTTCGCCGGACGAATCTGAACGTCGACGACCTCAGGGTTTTGGTTTGCGCCCTCCGAGCCAAGCCACAGGTTGATGCGTTTTCCGACGATGATTTCTTTGCCACCGGACTTCGTGACCAGACGCAATGAAATTTCGAGGCCACGTGAACAATCGACCACCGGCACTGCCGACGCGATTTCGGCCGGGGCATTCGCGGCGAAGGCCTGGATCGACTCACAATAGGCGATGAGCAATTCCTGCGGCGCAGGATAGGGGAACTCGGCCGTTGCATTTGTCCCCAAATCAAAATCGAATGGCGGAATCGTGACAGCTGGACCGCCGCCTTGCGCGATCTGAGCCGAAAGAATCTGCGAAAGCTCCTCTGCCGTCAGCGGGCATTCATAGCCGTTGCCGCCTGATGTTCGGAAGGGACACCACTCCCATTGATAGGTGATGGGGTCATCAGTATTGGTGTACGTCAGCGCCTCGATCTGAGCCGTCTGACCTGGACGCAGTTCAGGATGGCTAGACTTGACCGCCAAAACACGGAAATCCAAGATCCTCCAATACGGCTCAAAAGTCCGCCCGCAGCCGGCCAAGAGGGCCAACGATACAATTCCAAGCACCGCTTTTTTCATCCCATCACTCCTACCTGAATTCCGGCAACGTTCTAACATGCCCAGATGCCTTCGAGAATGAAAGATGCGCCGGAGGGTGGTATGGTTCCCGCGATTCTAAGCAAGGATAGGGTTTATGGATCTTCTAGACGCACTGATTCCGTATGTGTTGACCTTCGGCCATAACGTCGATCATCTGAATCTCGACATCGACTTAGGCGAAGATATCGAGGTTTTGTTGGTCGAAGACGAAGCCAACACCGACTTCTGTTATATCCTCAACAACAACAATCAGATCGCGTTTGGCGGCCCCAAAGACATGGGCATGCCACTGTGGGTGATGTTGGATTGTGCGATTTTGCCCACGGCGATGATCGGCTTCATGGCGCACTCGGATTCCATCGACGACGAGATGTGGGAGATTCTGGAACTCGAAGACGATTACGAAGGCATGGTGCCTATCTCGGAATATTGTGCTGCCCTGGCGATGGAGCCCGGTTGTGTGAGCGGATTTTCGCTTCATAGCGTCGTTCCGGGCCACGGCATCGCGACCCGAACCAAAGCGCTTGCGCTGGCTGTCTTGGGCGCCACAAAACAAGTCGGCGTGACGCAATTCAATAATCCCGCGATTCGAGTCCACGCGCGATTTGGACCGATGCAAATCTTGGTTCATCGCCCGCCGGTGCACACCCATCCGCAGGATAGTTTTGTCTATCACTTGAACTTGCCCGAACAGGACATGTTGCTGGAAATGGCGCGTGGTGGAGCCGTGTTTGGCGTGCCCGATCGCCCGGCCGGCATCAAGTGGAGCTTTGATCCAGACTCGGAACAAGATCACCTGCGATTGGCCACCCATCTTGGGCGCAAGAAGAAAGCTTGGATCGTGTCTCCGGGTTGGAGAGGCACCACGGACGGCAACGAGATCGACATGATTCTGGGGGAATGATGCGCCGTGTCTTGTTCGTGTTTTGTACCCTGGCCGCTTGCGGCGACGACGAGCCTGCGGAATGTCGACAAATTTCGGCTGCCGATTACGACGTGTCTTCAGGGTGGGAAGCCGCCACCTACGCCCCGACGCCGACTGAGCTTGGTTGTTATCCCTACCGAGCATCCACGACCGAAACCTTCGGCGCATTTTTGACGATGCGCACGAACGCCACGCCCTCAGCCGGGATCGACAGCTGTGCAACCGCGATCGATGCCCTGAATTGTGGCACGTACACCGGGCCCGCGGGCACGCTGACCTTCCATGTCGCAAGTGCGGACCGGCTTTCGATGAAGGTCACGGGGAAGCTGAACGGAATCAACGTGGATACGGCGTTTTATTTCAACCCCTGTCAGCCTGGTTGTTTGGCGGCCGTAACGTTGAAAACGATCGACGAAGCACAACAAAAGGTATGTGAAATCCCGTCCCAAAATGCCGTGTGTTTGTTTCCCGACACGGCCCACACCATCACGTTTGGTCGAATCGGGCTCGATTCGATCGAGATTCGTCTAGCTGGACAAAGCTACGCCCTGTCTCGTTAATTGGCCGGGACGAGCGGAAAAATGCGTGTTTCAAAAACGTTGTTACGATTTCCAGACACGGTGAATGCCGGGAAACTCACAGGTTGGTCGAAAAAGGCCACATCCAACACGTCGATGGCATCGAAATCAATATTCGCTGGCGAAACTGTGTTGGAACGAAACCACTGTGTTTCGCCCTGCTGCCACATCTGAATGCTGGTATTTCCCTGAGACTCAACGAGCGCAAAAATCACCGTTGAGCTGTTCAAGCCAGAAAGGACCTCCAAATCCAGAATCTTGGTGTCGTCACCCGTCTTGAGAATTTTGAGCCCATCCATGCGCACGCGATCTTGGTTGTTGATGGGAAGGACGGTTAAAAAGCGCTCCGACGCAACCACCGCGTAACTCTCGCCGACGGCGACGTGCGCCCCGAAACTCGCTTGGCCTGGATTTGGGATCAATTTGTCGTATTCCCAGGCTGTCGAAGCAAGATGGAACGCTTCGACTCCGTTGGACGAATTCACCAGAACCGTCCTTCCTTGCGGAGAAATCGCCACACGGTCACCAAACGCCGAAGGTGGAGGGCCGTCTGGCAGAAGCTCCGCCAGGGACTGAACCACTTCCCAATCTAGTGTTGGAGACTTGGAGATGATCTTTGCATCCGTGGCGCCCGGAGCACCGACCACGCCCATCCCGTACTCCGCCACGCCCAAGGCGGTCAGTTTTTCGACTTTCGCGAGTTGCAGTGAAATCCCGAACTCTGATCCGGGCATGCCCTGAAGTATCGTAAATTTCCCACCGCGATCGGCGAGGGTCACTCGAGGTGAGGCAGCCTGTCCAATGGCCAGCCATCGCGTGGCGCTCGATGAAATCGCAGTGATCTGGACATTGGGATCCAACTCGACGTCGTTGAAGTTCAAATTGGCCAGATTGCCGTCAGGACGAAGCACACTCAGCGAATCATCACTCCACCAAACGACGATGTCATTGCGTGAACTCGCCAAATCCTTAACGGTCGGTCCCTGGCGTGTGGGCGCAATGTTCGACGCAAGGGAAGTACAGAGCTCGGCTACGGAAATACATTGCGCGTCGGCAGGACAGGTTCCGCAATCGTAATGGCAGGAGTTGCCGTCCAGATCATCAGTCGTGCCACTTCCACACTGGAAATATCCCTCACAAAACTCCGGTTGGGGTACGCAATTATTATTGGTCGCGTTATTCGTGACATTATTCGTCGCGTTGTTGGTGACGTTGTTCGTCGTGTTATTCGGTGTGTTGTTGGTCGTGTTGTTCAACACGTTATTCAAGTTATTTGTCAGATTATTCAACAAATTATTCGTGAAATTATTCGTGAAATTATTCGGATCGTTATTCCCATCCGAGCGGATTTCAGGACTGTCCTGAAAGACACATCCGCCCGCCAACATCGCCAAACCAATCAATACATTTCGCATATTCGTCCTCAAGAAATCCGGGTGCCGAATCTGATCGACGCCATCGCAATAGCGTGATTCGAGACTGGGCTCCAACCACTTCACAAAGGTTCTAGCATCCCCCGTCCATGTCAAGGAAAGGCCGGCTTAGCTCGTCGCTTGTGCCGCCATCAAGAAAGTCCACTGCTCACGCGGCTACATGCATTTTGAAGCCCATATGCACGTTCGAATCAAGGATCGGTGGTGGGGAAGAGTGGCACCAACCGAACCTTGAGCAGGTTGCCTTCGGTTCCAGCCAAGGCCACAACAGGGAACGACGAGGACGGCGGGTTCGGGCCATCAAAAACGCCGGCGTCCACCACTACAAATTGGCCAAAACCAAGATCGATCGGAACGATCGTGTTGGTTCGAATCCAATCCACGGCCCCGGGTTGCCACATCTGCAACACGAGGTCGCCAAGCGGGTTTCGCACCAACGCAAACACGACGGTTCGGCCATTTCCTGCGGAGATCATATCCACATCGACAATCCTCCCCGTAGTGGTCAGGGACACCGTCTTTTTCGATGACGCGTCGACAGTGTTATCGGGTCGAATCGTGTAGAAATTCAACATCCGCTCGGAGGCCACCACGGCATAGGAGTCGCCTACAACGAACTCTGCGCCAAAAGACGGCTGACTGGCCGTCACCGTTTGGTCGAACGACCACGCCGTCATCACTTGTCCCGCGACAAACACTTCGATTCCACGAGACGAATCAACCAACACCGTCTTGCCACTCGGAGAGATCGCGACATGTTCACCAAACGAAACAAGCTCGCTCAAGGATGCCTTTCCGGCCAAAGACTCCCCAATCTGCCAGTCGAGCGCGGCGGCCTTTGAGATGATAAACGCGTCCTTGCCATCCGGCGCTCCAACAACCCCGATGGCTCGATCGAAAGTCGGTTGGTTGCCAAGATCTTCGACCTGGGCGAGCGCGATATCGCGACCAAACCCGGAGCCAACCGGCCCGTCGAGTGGGTAAGACTTCCCTGCACTATTTTCACCCACGACCACCTTGGCCAACGAAGGTTGCCCGACGGCGACCCACCTTGTGGCACTTGCGGCGATCGCTGTGATCTCCGCGGCAGCACTAAGCCCAAAATCAAGAGGCCGAACCGTGCCATCGGGGTTCAAGACACCGTAAGTGTTGTCGCTCCACAACACGGCCATGCCTGACCGCGTGTCAGCAAATTCAACGACAAAATGGCCGCTTGGATAATGTGAA
>JBFFMO010000151.1:0-7768 GCA_041554035.1 Allomicrovenator sp.
ATCAGCGGCTTCGACTCTGCGAATGGCTGGCGCCCAAAAATCGTCGTCAGGCCGCTTCACCTTACGCTCGCCGATATCCGGCCAGGTCGTGCGACGGCCGGGTGTCATGGGCGGCTTAGCCACTCAAGACGACTCGCTAGCAACCGTGGCTGACACCAGCACGATGTGGGCGATGTGCGCGATTCCTGAACGCGAAGCTGGACGAGTGCAAGAGGGCTTCACGCTGAAATTGGAGCTGAATAATGGGACCTCGGTCGTCGGCAAAATCACCTGGATTTCGCCCGAAGTCGACCAACGAACGCGCATGGTGAACGCCCGAGCCGAAATCCCAAATCCAGACGGACTTTTGCGGGCCAATCAATTCCTAAACGCCTCGATCATCGCCGGGGCGCCTAAGGCTTCGGTCGTCGTTCCGCGAGACTCAGTGCAACGCATCGAAGGCCGTGACGTGGTGTTCGTTCGGGCGAAAGCCGGAACCTACATCCCGCGCGTCGTGAATGTGTACGGAGACGGCGAAAACGTTGCCGTCGAAGGCAAGGTGAAAGTCGGAGACCAAATCGTGACAGACGGTGCTGTATTCCTACGGACGGAAGTCTTACCAGGCAGCATTGGCGCGGGCTGCTGCGAAGTCGAAGCTCCGGGAGGCGAGTGATGCTGACCCGTCTGATCGACCTTTGTTTAACCTATCGACCTGCCGTGTTGCTCATCACATTGGTCTTGGTGGCGCTCGGAATTGGCTCCTTTAAGGAGCTTCCATTTGATGCGTTTCCAGACACCACACCGGTACAGGTTCAGGTCAACACGACCGCACCAGCGCTGTCTCCGCTCGAGATCGAACGACAGATTACGTTCGAAGTCGAACAGGCCTTAACCGGCCTTCCCGGCCTGGTTCAGGTTCGCTCCATTTCCAAATTCGGATTTTCTCAGGTTGTCGTCATTTTTGACGACAAAACCGACATCTATCTGGCGCGCCAAACCGTGTCCGAACGATTATCGACCGCCAACCTGCCGCCTGGAGTCGGCCAACCCACCTTAGGACCAGTGGCCACGGGACTTGGCGAGGTTTTTCAATATCTGGTGGAAAGCGACACACTGAATGCGCAAGAGCTTCGGACGCTGCATCATTGGGTGATTCGCCCACAAATGTTGCAGACGCCCGGCGTGGCTGAAGTCAACACCTGGGGCGGGTACGAGAAACAATTCCACGTCGTGGTCGACCCTGGCCTGCTCATCAAATACGAGCTCACCCTCGACGACCTGGCAAGCGTCTTGGAGGACGGGTCACGCAACGTGGGCGGTGGCGTCATCACACAATCTGGCGAATCCAAGCCGGTCCAAGGCCAAGGACTGGTATCCAGCGTGGCAGACATCGAATCCATCGTGGTTGCGTCGTCTTCGGGGCTGCCAATTCGAGTGGCCGATGTCGCGGAAGTTCGCATCGACCACGAAATCCGACGTGGGGCCGTGACGGCCGACGGCAAAGGCGAAGCCGTGCTTGGGCTTGGTTTCATGCTCATGGGCGAAAACTCCCGGGATGTCACCCAACGGCTCGAGGCTCGCCTGAAACAGGTCGAAAAGTCTCTGCCCGCTGATGTCACGGTCACTCCCGTCTACAAACGAACTGACCTGATCGACAAAGTCCTGGAAACGGTCAAGAAGAACCTGCTCGAGGGCGCGCTGCTGGTCATCGCGATCCTCTTCAGTTTGCTTGGAAATCTGCGCGCGGGAATCATCGTCGCGCTGGCGATTCCGCTATCGATGCTCTTTGCGTTCAACGCCATGCTGCAGTTTGGAATCGCAGGTTCTTTGATGAGCCTGGGGGCCATCGATTTTGGGCTGATTGTCGATTCTTCGGTCATTATTGTCGAAAACGCCGAACGACGCCTTTCCGAGGATACAAGCGGCCGAAGCGTGCGCGAAATTGTGCGAGACGCTTGTGTCGAAGTCCGCAAACCGACCCTATTCGGCGAGCTCATCATTGCCGTCGTGTACCTGCCGATTTTGGCGTTGGAAGGCATCGAAGGAAAGCTCTTCCAGCCGATGGCCCTTACCGTCATCTTCGCGCTTGCCGGTTCGATGTTGATTTCATTGACCTTGATGCCGGTTTTGGCCAGCTATGCGCTTCAGCGTGGGGCCGGTGCCCACAAAGGCAAAAACCGCTTGGCTCTTTGGCTTGAGTCGTCTTACGGCTGGGCGCTCGAACGCGTCTTGAGCGCGCCCAAATTGGTGCTGCTGGTGGCCGCAATTATTGTGGCAAACGCCGCGTTCTTGGCTTCGACCTTAGGCTCCGAATTTGTGCCCAGACTGCGCGAGCAAGCCATTGTGGTGAATACGGTGCGCATCGCAGGGGTTTCGCTGGAAGAATCCGTCCGCTACGGCTCGCAGATCGAAAAACTGCTCTTGGCCAAATTCCCCGATGAAATCGAACATATCTGGACCCGGACGGGCACCGCGGAAGTCGCAACCGACCCGATGGGACTCGAGGTGTCCGATGTTTTCATCACTTTGACACCACGCGATGAATGGACCCGTGGCAAGACTCAAGAAGACCTGATGGAGGCCATGCGGCTGGACCTTGAGGGCATGCCAGGCATGCGGGCAATCTTCACCCAGCCCATTGAAATGCGCGTGAACGAGATGTTGGCCGGCATCCGAACGGATGTTGGAATCAAAATATTTGGCGATGATTTTGAGCAATTGGCGACTTCGGCGGAAGCGGTGCGCGCAGCGATTGCCGACATTGATGGCGCGGCCGACGTGACGGTCGAACAATTGACGGGCCAAGGCATGTTGCAGGTCGATGTGAACCGCGAGGCAGCTGGACGTTACGGCATTCCGGTCGGCGATATCCTGCGCGTCATCGAATCGCTAGGAACGCGAAAAGTCAGCCAAGTCGTCGACGGACAGCGTCGTTTTGATTTGGTGCTTCGGCTTGATGACTCGTTTCGAAGCTCAACCGAAGCGATTGGGCGCGTTTTGATTCGCACCTCGACCGGTGCGCGTATTCCATTATCGACGGTGGCCGACATCTCGATCGTAGAGGGCCCATCCACGATTCAGCGCGAGTGGGCAAAACGCCGAGTCGTGGTTCAGACCAACGTCGAGGGCCGCGATGTCGGTTCCTTTGTGACCGAACTTCGCGAGGTTTTGCGCGAAGTCGAGCTTCCCGACGGCTATTACACGACGGTGAGCGGCGAGTTCGAAAACTTGGCAAGGGCGCAGGAGCGGCTGGCGGTGGTGATTCCCATCACGTTGTTGATGGTCTTGGTCCTGCTATTCCTGACCTACGGTCGCATGTCCGACGCGCTCCGAGTCTTCACCGGCGTGCCCTTTGGCGCCGTGGGCGGCGTCTTGGCCCTATGGGCTCAAAACCTGCCGTTCTCGATTTCGGCCGCCGTGGGCTTCATCGCCCTGTCTGGTGTGGCGGTTTTGGGCGACATCGTCCTGGTGTCCAGAATCCGACAGCTAGAAAAACACGGCAAATCGATGGCAGAAGCCGTCCGTGAGGCCGCCAGAAGCCGCGTACGGCCCGTCATCATGACTTCGCTTGTGGCAGGCCTTGGTTTTGTTCCGATGGCCTTAAACACCGGCGTAGGCGCCGAGGTTCAACGCCCACTTGCAGCAGTCGTGGTGGGCGGAATCATCACCTCCACCATTGCCACGCTGTTTGTGTTGCCCGTTCTATACACATTATTCGCCAAATTCTCGGGAGAGGACAAAGCGTGACACGTCGCACGAAAATCACGATTGGGGTTTTTATCGTTTTGCAGATTGCCGCGGTCGCCGTCTATTTGGCGGTCGAATCACGACGTGCAAAACCACTCTCGACCGAACCCCCACGCCAGATTCAGGGCGTCGTCGAATCGTTCGAAGTCATCAACCGCGACGGCACAAAAACCGAATTGGTCGGTGGCGACGGGCCGGTGTTGGTGCACTTCTGGGCCACCTGGTGCGCCCCCTGCATCGAAGAACTACCACAAGTGCTCGCCCTACCCGACAGCCCCATTCGAGTCGTTGCCGTCGCACTCGACGAAGACTGGCCTCAAATTGACACCTTCGCCGCTCCAGACCCTCGAATTTTCAGGGCCGATGCCAAAACATCCGAGGCAAAATTCGAAATCTCGTCCCTGCCCCAAAGCGTTCTGATGATGCCCGACGGCCGCATCGTCCTGCGCGCAAACGGCGCCCGAAACTGGGCCGACCCGGTTTTTTGGAAGAGTTGGCAGTGAGCAGCTCAGATATTTATTCATCACGTTCCCGCATTTCGACCTGGCGCATTGGCATGGAGTCGATGGTTTCGTAGAGGGTTTGTAGCGTCACCACCGAGGTGGACCGCAATTTCTCACCACCATCTTTGCCCAGAAGAACGAATGTAAATCCCTGCCCAGTGGCATCAAAGCGGCGCCCAGTGGGGGACGTGGACTTGAGCACGTATATGACGATGTCACGCTCATGAACTCCTGACAGGTTGCCAATCAAGGCACTTCTGGTCGTGTTCATGTCGGGATCATTCAAATCGTCTGCGAAGAGCAGCACCACACGGTCTTGCCAAAGATGCTGGTCCAAATCTGGCTGCCCTGACTCGCTGGAAGTCGCGCAGCCACTCAAGAAAGATACGATCATGAGACTTCTTAATGTGTGTTCCATGTCCTTAGGATGCCACCAAACCAAAAGAAGTATCGCAGCGGGAAACAAGTCCGATTCGCCAAGCGCCGCTGGCGGCATGACTTGCCATTACCTCAACGAACCTTTGCATCACATCACGCATCTGCCTCGTACCTTCCGGTATGTGAAAGATGCGCACACTTCCAATCCTCATTCTTTTCGTTGTTTCGGCAGCTTCCCCGCTTCCGGCGCTAGCGCTTGAGCCACTGCGCGTCTACCTCGATGGCGCGCGCAGCGAGTCACACGAAGTCCGCGCGGCTCAAGCCGATATCGACTCCCGTGCCGACTCTGTCGCGGCACGAAACTGGTCGTTTGCGCCGACGTTGGATGTCTCCGCGGGATATACCCGCAATCAGGAGGAGGTCGCGATTTCGCTGCCCGATGGCACCAATGCAATCATCACCAAACAAAACCAACTCGATTTCACCGCAACGGCACGTCTTCCATTATTTTCGCCACGACGCTGGACCTCACGCGCAACCGCGAAGCAGTCGCTTTCGGCGTCCCAAAGCGACGCTCTCGTCACGCAATTTGACGTCATGCTCAGGACAGTTCGTGCCTACGAAGACCTTCGATCCTCGGTGGCGATTCTTGAATCCGCAGCCAACGCGCTCACGGTGGCGGAACGCGCCCTGATCGATGAACAAGCGCGTGTCAGAGCAAAGAGCGCAACCGCACTTGAGGTCAAACGGGCTGAAGCCTCGGTCGCCCAAAAGCAGCAACTTTTAGCCGACGCCAACTTCAATATCGCCCAATCCAAACGCGCACTTGAGCGTCTGAGCGGCGTCGCTGTGAGTGACTTGGCCAGGACGGACCTACCTGAATCCCCTGCCCCCGGCGAGTCTTCCTACTGGACCGAGTTGGCAAAGACCTCACCTGAATTTCGCCAGGCCGTTCAACAAAATGAGCTGGCCTTGGCAAACGCCGACGAAGCCGCGGCGGCCGCCTACCTGCCCGATGTCTCGGCCTTTGCCACCGAACGCATCACCAACGCCTCTGGCTTTGGCCCAAGCGACCAATGGAGCGTCGGTGTCACGCTGAATTGGAGCCTCGACATCTCGACCTGGCGCAGCAAAGACGCGCTCCAATCAGCAGCCCGTGCTCAGCAGATTCGCACAGAATACACCTCCACCCTGATTCGTGATGGCATCGCGGATTCGTACGACGCTTACCAAGCAGCCATCGTCCGAGCGCAAGCCGCTCGCGCCGAAGAAGCCGCCAGCCTGGAGGCCAGTCGAATCGCCGAAAAACGCTACTCCGCTGGTGCCTCCACCCAAAGCGATGTGCTCGACGCTCAACGTGACGCGCTTAACGCCCAAGTCGGACGAATACAGGCCGAGGCCAACGCCCGCTATGCCTGGGCCGAGCTCTGCTTCCGAACTGGCCAAGATCTGGAGGCGAAATGAGCGAGTGGAAACCCAAGCGCATTCCCTTCGGACGCCGCGCCAAAACCATGGCCGCATCGGGCGTCAAAATGATGCTTCACGACCGACTAAAAATGCTCGGAACCTTATTCGGTGTCGTGTTCGCGGTGCTCCTGACGGTTCAGCAGCTGGGGACGATGTTTGGTCTCGTCTATCGCAACACCATGTTCGTCGACAATTCACAGGCTGATATTTGGATTGTTCCGCCCGCCACTGAGGCCCTGCAACCCGGTAAACTTTTTGGTGAAGGTGCGCTTCTTCAGGCCCGCGCAACCGAAGGCGTCGAGGCCGCCGAGCCTCTGCTTTTTGGCGGCGGTACCCTCACTCTGCCCTCGGGCGGCAATGAACAAGTCACTCTGGTCGGCACGCGAGGCCCAAACTACATGGGCGGACCGTGGAATATCCTCCAAGGCGAACGCGACGATTTGCGATTGGCCGACGGCATGTTTTTCGAGGATTCCAAACGCGAACAATTCGGCGGATTAAATATCGGAAGCATTCGCGAATTAAATGGAAAACAAGTCCGGGTCGTTGGCTTTTCGTGGGGCCTAATTGCCTTTGCACCCGCATACGCCTTCGCCGAATATGATTTTGCACGAACATTATTAAATGTGCCCGACGGCAAAATGAATTTCGTTTTAATTCGGGTCCGACAAGGCTTCGACATCGAAACAGTTCGTGCCGAAATTGCCAGACGAGTTCCCGAAGGCGACGTCGTCACTCGCCAGACATTTTCGAGCCGAATCACAAAAAACCTGTTGACCGGCCCCATCGGAATCAGCTTCGCCACCAGCACAAGCTTTGGGCTCGCCATTGGCTTCTTCATCGTTGCCTTGCTTATGTTTTCGAGCGTTTTGGACAATATCCGCGAATTCGGAACGCTTAAGGCCATCGGCTGTACCAACCGCGACCTGACCAAACTGATTCTGGCTCAATCGATGATTTACGCCTTTGTTGGCTCGTTCATCGGCCTGGGGCTGGTGATGAATATGGTCGAAAACGCCAGCAGTGCGGAGTTCTTCCTGGTCGTGCCCAAATGGCTGCTAGCCTTGGCGCCCGCCATGATGCTCGGCATGTGTTTAAGCGCGGCGTTTTTTGCGCTTTGGCGAATCCGAAAACTCGAACCCGGGATGGTGTTCCGATGAGTGTCACCATCGAAGCCAGAAACGTCGAAAAAATCTACGGCGAAGGCTCTACCGCTTATCGCGCCTTGCGCGGCGTGGATTTCCTGGTCGAACAAGGCGAATTTGTGATGCTCGAAGGCCCGTCTGGGTCGGGCAAGACAACCCTGCTTTCGATCATGGGCTGTGTGCTCAACGCGACCCAAGGCAACGTCAGGCTGCTCGGGCACGACGTCACTACGTGGAAGGAAAAAAAGCTCGCTTCGTTTCGCCTGGAAAATATCGGCTTCATCTTCCAAGGACATAATCTGATTGCGTCGATGACCAATGCTGAAAACGTGGGGCTTGTATTGGAATTACAGGGTGCGTCGCACCGAGAAGCCAAACGTGAATCGCGGCAGTTGCTCGACCAATTGGGCATCGGCGAGACGTGGAATCGGAAACCAGCCGACATCTCGGGCGGCCAGCGCCAACGTGTCGCGATTGCCCGGGCGCTGGCCGCCAAACCCCCAATCGTGCTCGCTGACGAGCCCACTGCGAGCCTCGATGCGACCAGTG
>JBFFMO010000152.1:0-7712 GCA_041554035.1 Allomicrovenator sp.
CCGAAACCGAACCTTTTGAGGTCGAAATCCCCTCCGGACGTTATCCTGTCTACATCGTGACCGCCGACCTGCGCGACACGGTCAGCATTGCTTTTCTCGTGGTCGAATTCTCGGATCAACCCGCAACACGTTGGGAACTTGCGCATTTGCTCGGTGACGAACACGAGAAGCAGCCTTGGAATGACCCGGCCCACACGGGTTTTCAGGTCGAATCCGGAGTGGCAGCGCTCGTCGACGAAGACGGCGCTCAGGCGGCGATCGACCGCATGTCTACTGAGGCTGGCGAAGACGAATTCAACCGTCTGGTGCGTCGTGAAATCGCCAAGACTCGCCGCGCAAATACGTCGCGCTCGGGGTGGGCCAGCATCGAAATCGACGAGATCAACCTGATCGTGCTTGAAGTCGACAACGGGACGTATAAAACGCATTTAGGCCGAGACCCGGACGGCAACCCAGCCCTCCTTGTTGTCGACCTTGGCGTGCTCGACATTCAGTTCACACCTTACGGTCTGCGTTTCTGAACACGTAAACCTATGGTAGCTTTCCCAACCCCGTCATGCCCGAGATAGGACTCATGAGCGAAATTTCTCACCTGGCAGCGCGCCTTAAAGCCGCGCTTGAATCTCTCGACTGGCTCGGACGGCCGGTTTTTCCAAAATTGCGCGAACCAGCGACTCGTGAAGAGCTGGAAGCGTTCGAAAAACAGATCGGTCGCAAAATCCCCCCTTCATATCGGGAGTTCCTCCGACTGCATAACGGTATGGAAGGCCTCGAACAATACGATTGGGGTATTGCCGGAACGGTAGCTGGCAAGACCGGCGAGTCGTTTGACGATGTGCGTTCGGGCCATCAATTCGTCTACAAACAGCAGGAACCCAAAGGCCAAGCGGTCAAGGACCTCAAACGCGCGATCATCGTCGGCTCCGATTTCGATTTTCAGGTCGTGTATTTCGCACCTGAATCTTGGATCGACGACGAGCCTCAGGTCCGCCGTATCTCGTCCGATCAGCCCTACGACGAGTTTCCACTCTTCGAGAATTTCGAGGAGTTTCTGGAATTCCTCGTCAGCATCTACGAAGACCTCCTCGACATGCAGAACGACTCGTTCGAAGACGATGAAGGAGACGAGGACGATGACGATTTGGGCGGCGGACAAGACGACCTGCTCAAAGAACTCGCCGCGATCCTGCGAGCAGACGAGGCGCGCAAGAAAGCTGAGGCTGAAGCCGCAGATCCGCCCGTCAAGATGACTCCAGAGATGGAGATGGCTTCATTGCTTTGCCATCGCGCGCTGGAAATGCTCGTGGAATCCGAGATGATCGAGCTCGTCGAAGGTCCTGGCATGGTCGAGGCGCTCGAAGACTTGATGCTGCGCAAACTCCTTCGTTCCTCGAATCGCCGCGAAACCGTTTCTCGTTGGATCGATTCGTTGAGTCGCGCACGTGAAGTCGAAGAACTCTACGGCACGGATGAACAACTCGCCGTTGTCCTGGACAAGGCGTTCGACGAAGTGAAGCCGTAAGATGGGCACCATCGAACAATTCTGGTTGTTCCATTGCGGTTATTTCAAGACCCGCCGTGGACTTTGGAATCAAGGCGGGGGATTCGAAAAAGTCCGGCTGCCCTTGATGGCTGCGCTTCTGGTTCATTCAGAACTCGGGCCCATCCTTATCGATGCCCCCTTTGGCCCGGAAGGCCCCGCCAATGCTGGCGAGCTCATTGGTGCGCTCGCAAGAAGAGCGGGCGTGGTCTTCAAAGATGAGTGGGCGATCGTTCCAAGAATCGAACAGCTTGGTTTTCGGGCTTCCGAGATCAACCACGTTTTGATGACCCACCTGCATTTCGACCATACCGGTGGCATGAAAAGCGTCGCTCACGCCCAATTTCATATCGACCGCGACGAATGGATGCACTCGACCGGCCTCACGCCGATGGAAGCTGCGCGAGCAGGATGTGTCGTGGGTGATTTTCGTGCCCTGAGTCCACGAGTCGAAAAGCTCGACCTCTGCGATGCGACGCTTGACGCCGGGCACGACATTTTTGGAGACGGATCGGTTGAAGCCGTGCCGCTTCGAGGCCACAGCATCGGTCATACCGGATACCGCTGCCGTTTAGGTGATCGCACCGTATTTTTTGTCGGCGACGCTGTGTATTCCGAATCGCAAATCAGGTCCGACGATGGAATTGCCATCATGGGGAAATCGGCCGCGTATGATTTCGACGAAGCCCGCACCACGGCTGCGGATCTTCGCGCCTGGTTTGAACGACATCCCGATACCGTCTTCGCAAATTCACACGATATCACCCTTGGAGAGTCGTGCATGGGAGGCCCTCGGGCCCTCCACGGAGACTAAGAGTCCGGGACACTCCCGAAATTTCTTGCGACGTGGTAGAAATGGAAACTTATTGGGTGACGTTGCTCTCCGTGGGAGGCAACGGCTCAATATTACTCGGGTTGCTCAAGTAGATGGCCGATCAATTGCCTAAAATCGGGGACCTTGTCGCAGGACGTTATCGTATCCTCGATGAATTGGGACGCGGTGGCTACGGCGTGGTCTACCGTGCACGCCAAGACGTGATGGGACGCGATGTCGCGCTGAAAGTCCTGAAGCCCGAGGCCGCCAAAAAAAGCGCTGAGGTCGAACGTTTTCGACGCGAAGTCTTTCATGCCAGCAACCTGCGCCACCCAAACACGATCCAACTTTTTGATTTCGGCGAGATCTCCGGACTTTTTTACATCGTCATGGAGTACCTCGATGGCGTGAATCTGCGCGATTGGGTCCTGCAAAACGGGGCCGTCGAGCATGACGCAGCGATTGAAATCACGCTTCAGATCCTGAAAAGTCTTCGCGAAGCGCACGAACACAGCATCGTTCACCGCGACCTGAAGCCCGAAAACATTTTTCTGGTGAAACCGGGCGGCGACGAGATCCACGTCAAGGTCTTGGATTTCGGCCTCTCTAAATACGTCGAGGGCTCCAAGGCCAAAGAGCCCACGCTGACCAAAGAAGGCGTGATCTTTGGCACGCCTCAATACATGTCTCCCGAACAGGCATACGGGCAGCGCGTACGTCCCGAAACCGACATCTATGCCCTTGGTCTTTTGATCTACGAGATGGTCACAGCGCGCACCGCGTTCAGCGGGCGCAGCAGCATGGAAATCTTGATCAAACAGGTCTCGCAACCTCTGCCCAATCTGCCGGAACGGCTCAGCGGCACCTTGCTGGCCGATTTCCTTGAGATCTGCACCCAGAAGAAGATTGAGGACCGATTCCCCAATGCCGGCGAAGCCCACGAGTGGCTGTCCAACAAGTTCAAAGAGCGCGACGTATCTCACCGCGAGACCCCGCTTCCCTACGTCCCAACGCCCGAAGTCACGCCGGCCGTGGCGATGGCACCAGACACCTACAGCCATGTTTTGGTGCCGGCAGAAACGTCGCTGGATGTTCGACTGGCGTCGTTGCCTTTTGTGGGGCGCGAAGATGAGCTCGATCGACTCATGTTATGGAGCCGACAAGCGCTTCATAACGGCGGAGTCGCCTGGGTCACCGGCGAGTTTGGTGTTGGAAAGACTCGCCTGATCGAGGAGTGGATTCGCCACTTCGAGATGGAGGGCGCGATCGTCCTTCGCGGCGCCTACTACGAAGGCTGCCCGCCCCTGGAAGGCTTGAGAGAAGCCCTCGGCCCCGTCATCGACAGAGAAGTCGCGAGCGAGATGACCTTTCCTCAGGTCTTGAATCTCGAGACGTTGGCAGAGTTACGGAGTATTCTGCTGAGTGAGGAAGCGAGCGTTCGACTGCCCGAACACGGCCAAGATTGGGCATTTGCTGCGATTGAACACGCCGTCTTCGCGATCGCAGGAATCAAGCCGACCGTCGTGGTTCTCGAGAACATGCACTGGGCGGACTCGTTCACTCAACGGCTCCTGGCCCATTGGCAGGAGGAGATGGCGACCCGTTCGGCCCCTCTTCTTCTGGTATTTTCGAGCCGAACCGACGAGATCGGCACGTCTCAAAAACTGAATGCGATCTCGGATCTGGGGCGTCGTTTTGCGAATGTTTCGTTTGCACAGGATATCCATCTCCAACCGCTGACGGCCGAGAACTCACAACGATTGCTCACGCACCTTCTGCCCCTCGCAGATGATGTGCGCGCACGGATCATGGGACTGGCCCGGGGTAACCCGCTCTTCTTGGTCGAGATCGTGCGCTGGGTGATCGAACAAGGCGCACTCGAGAAACGCACGGACGGATTTTATGCGTTTTCTCGAGATTCAACGACCGAGTCTTGGATTCCGCCGACGCTGGGCGACTTGCTGCTGACACGCGTCAGAACCCTTGTCACTCAGCACGCGCTGGGATCGGTCCTTAGCGCCATCCTGACACGTGCGGTGTTGATCGGGACTCGCTTTGAAATGCGGATCCTCAAAGATCTCTTGCGCCGCGAAGGACGTGGCGACCTCGAGGGATACCTTGACGATGCTCTGGATCGATTGGCCAAAGCCGGGATCCTGAAGCCCACGATCATCGGAACCCAAGCCGGCCTTGAGTTTGGGTACAGCCTGACTCGAAAAGCGCTCCTGGACGCCAGCCTGGGCGTAGGCGAGGACTTGGTTCGATTGAATCGCGAACTCGCCGAGGTCAAGGTCGACGTTTATGAAGGGGCATCCCTTGAGCGGCGCAGCGAACTGGCAGCAGGCATTGCCGAACACTACACCGAAGCGGGCGACCGCCGAGCCAGTTTTGGCTGGTGGCTGACTGCCGCTGAACATGCCGAACGAGCGCAGGACTTCCGGGCCGCGCTCTCGCACCATGCAGCAGCATCGCGCCTATTGGACCTCGAGCTTGATCCTGACGGCGACCGATTGCTGGCCATTCGTCTGTCACAAGGTCGCTTGTATTCGTTCCTGGGAGAGTTCGGCCCGGCGGAATACGCGTTGGGGTCGGCCCTGGACGAGGCACGGCGTGTCGGTGATTTGGTGGGCGAAGCGATGAGTTCGGAGCAACTTGCATCTGTTCTGCAGCTGCTCGGCCGCTACGAAGAAGCCGAACTTTTTTACCGCAGCGCCTACAAACAATTCCACAAATTCAATGACGCCGAAGGTCGCCTTCGATGCGCGGTGGGTTTGGGCGAGATCTCACGGTTTAAGGGCCGTTACGTCGAAGCGCGAGGCCTCTTTAAGGACGCGTTCGACATCTCCGACAAGAAGAAACTCGATAAGATCTCGATCCGCAGCCTCTACGGGCTGGGCCAATGTGAGTACGCCTCCGGAAACCTTTGGCTCGCCGTCGAGATCTTTCAGAAATGCCGCAAACGCGCTGAAGTTCTAGGCGATTGGCGCACAGTCAGCAGCATCGACATTGAATTGGCGATGAGTTCGATTCTGACCGACGGCATCAATAAAGCCGAACAGCTGGCGACGCACGCGCTTGAGGCCAAAAGACGTATTGGCGACTCACTGGGTCAGGCCCATGCCCACCTTGTGCTTGGTATGGTCCTCAGGCGCTCGTTACGTGTCACTGATGCCGACTTCCACTGCCAACGCGCGTTGGTCATGAACGAGCGGCTCTCGCACCGTTATGGAATCGGCAAGGCCGTGTTGCTTGAGGGAGAAATCGCGTGGGTACGTGGGGACCTCGACCGCGCTGCACAATGTGGCAACGACGCGTGCGCCCTGCATTACGAAATCCAAGACCTGCACGGACTTTCGTTGGCTCTGCTCTACACAGGCCTCTTCGAAATCGAACGTGCAAACCTCACCGATGCCGAACGCCTGATCGACGAAGCCCTTGCCATTGGTGGCAAAGAAGGCCTTGGGCTCTATCAGCCACTGGGATTGCTCTTCTTAGGGATGGTCTTCGAATTTCGTGACAATCTGGAAGAATCGGTCGCGTATTACGGCGAGTCGCTTCAGGTTGCCGAACGCAACGGGAACCGCGAGGTCGCTTCACTTGCTGCGATCTCGCTGGCCAAAATCCATCTGGTTTTAGGCGACACGGAAGCTGTGAAACAAGAGATCCCAATCGCGACGAACCTCGCCGAAAAACTGGGAAACAATATCACGCTGCTCTTTGCGTTGACCGGATCGGCGTGGTTGGCGCGTTTGATGAACCATGCTCACGAACTTCAAGTCATGATGCAGAAGATGCGGGTGCTGCACTCGGGTCGCTCCGGAGTGAACCTGCGAGTCCCCGCAAAACTGACCAAACTCGGCCATCAAATCCTGGCGCATCAGCCACCCGCCAAAGCAAGAGAATCCCTTGCCGCTCTGGCGGATATCGTCGAGGGCATCGGCGACACAGAAGGCGCGGAACACCTGCGAAATCTGGTGCCTTGAGCCTTCGGCGATTGCCCCTGCATGCCCTCGATCAGGCAATTTTTTGTGTCGTTTTACGATGCATGCCGCCGATCTCCAGCCTCGGTTTTCTGGTGCAAAGAAAAGTATTTAGGGTCAAGATGGACGAATAGGCAGTGCGAATGACCTATTCGCCCTCACCGCAGTAAAGATGTTTGATTCAGATATAAGAAAGCCTGGAACACCACTCCCCACAATCTCCCCGCTTGCCGTTGCGCGCATCGCCGAGGCTCTGTCGGATGGCCTCTCGGTGGTCGACTCCAGCGGCGCGCACCTTTCTGTCAACGATGCTTTTTGCCAGATGCTGGGCATGTCGCGCGAGCAGCTCCTCGGTGCGCTCCCGAACGACCTCTACTGGCCAGAGGAGGAGGTCTCTCGCATCGAGGCGGCTTTCGCGAACACCATTTTGGGTCAGTTCGGCCCCTATGAGCTGACCTTCAAGCGGGCGTCGGGGGAGCGCTTCCCGGTGATCGTCAGCCCCGGCATGGTGACCGACGAGGACGGCACTCCGGCGTTCTTCTTCGCGACGGTGAAGGACATGAGCGAGCTGGCCGTGGCCCACGCAGCGTTGAGGGACAGCGAGGAGCGGTACCGCGCATTGGCCGAGGTGAACCCATTTGGAATTGTGGTCCATGTGGGAGGCACTCTGCGCTACGCCAACCTCGCGGCCCAACGCCTACTCGGTGCGAACGAGAAGGACCTGATCGGTCGGCACGCCCTCGACTTCGTGCATCCCGACGACCACGAGCTAGTGCGCTCCCGGCTCGATGCTCTCGGTGGCACGCTTACCGAGGCCGCCTGGGCGCGTGAGCGGTTCGTTCGGGTGGACGGCACGGTGTTCCATGCGGAAGTGGCAGGCACGGCCACCCGCTTCGACAACGAGCCCGCGGTGCAGACCGCCTTTCGTGACATCTCGCAAGCGCTCGAGGCGGAGCAGCGGCAGGCGCAGAGCAACCGCATGGAGGCCGTGGGCCGGCTTGCAGGCGGTGTGGCTCACGACTTCAACAACCTCCTCACAATCATCATGGCGGCCTGTGACTTCGCCTTGGAGGAAGAGTCCCTCTCAGACTCCGTCGCGGCGGACCTTCGTGCCGCGCTCCAGGCGAGTCAACATGGCGCGGCGCTAACTCAGCAGCTGCTTGCGTTTAGTCGGCAGGAGCCCGCTGAAGTCGACTCGCTGAACCTCGAGGAAGAGCTCAGCCGAATCAGTCCTATGTTGGAGCGCATGGTCGGCGCGGACGTGAAACTCGTCGTGCGCGTCGAGCCAGAGACGGGCAACATCCGTGCTTCCAAGACTCAGCTCGAGCGTGTGATCCTCAACCTGGTCGCCAATGCCCGAGACGCCATGGCCCGGGGC
>JBFFMO010000153.1:0-7703 GCA_041554035.1 Allomicrovenator sp.
TACATTGACGACTTCAAGGAGGCTCAACGCATCTTTGGTGAGCAGTTGGATGGAACCCTCCAAGTGGTCGCCAAGGACGTGAAAATCCAGGTGGAGTTCGATCCAGACGAGGTCGTTGCTTATCGCCTGATTGGTTACGAAAACCGCGATATCGCTGATAAGGACTTCCGGAACGATAAAGTCGATGCGGGTGAAATCGGTGCGGGCCATACGGTGACCGCGCTCTACGAAGTCGAACTTAGGACCTCCGAGCCGAGTGAATTCGCCAAGATTCGCCTCCGGCATAAATTGCCCACAGAAGATGTGGCCAAAGAGGCGACCTTTCCAATACGGGCCGCGACTTTTCGCAAAACCGTGGGCGATGCGAGCGGGGATTTTCAGTTTGCGGTCGCTGTCGCGGGCTTCGCTGAAATCCTCAGGCGCAGCACGTACGCCGAAAACCTCACCTACGATTTGATTCTGGAAGTGGCAAAACCTCATGTTGGAAGAGATCCGCGCCGCAAGGAGTTTCTGGGTCTGGTCAAGAAGGCCAAAGGCTTCGACGCGAAATCGCGTGTGAACTGACTTGACTTTCCGTTGAGTGAGCGCAACTTGCAGCGCATTCCGTATCATCGGATTTGAGGCAGCAAAACACAGCCATGACCATCACATCAGTGCTCTTTTTTGTACTTGGAATAGCACTTCTCGTTTTCGGCGGGGACCGCCTTGTCAAAGGCGCGTCGAGTCTGGCTTTTGCCATCGGAATCTCGCCGTTGGTCGTCGGATTGACGGTAGTAGCCTTTGGCACAAGCGCTCCCGAGTTGGCCGTGAGTCTAAATGGCGCACTTCACCACAGCTCCGACCTTGCGGTGGGCAATGTGGTGGGCTCGAATATCTTCAATGTGCTCGCAATCTTAGGATTGGCCGCGCTGATCACTCCTCTCGCCGTTCAGCCAAGCCTGATTCGCCTCGAGATTCCCCTTCTTGTTCTGGTGTCAGGAGCTGTTGTCGCATTTGGCTGGAATGGCGTTATCGGCCGTCTGGAAGGCTCGGTCCTGTTCGCCGGCGTGATCGTCTACACGACGTGGGTCATCATTCAATCCAGGAAACAAACCAAGGCGCTCAAGGATGAGTATGCGGCCGAGTTTGAGCCCGAAAAGACAGAACATTGGGCCGTCTCGGTCCTTTCGATCGTGGCAGGCTTGGCTTTGCTGATTCTTGGATCGCGTTGGGTGGTCGACGGCGCCACTGAATTGGCCAGATTTCTTGGCGCGAGCGAACTCGTAATTTCGTTGACGATTGTCGCGGCCGGCACGTCGTTGCCAGAGGTTGTGACTTCGGTTTCGGCTGCAATGAAGGGCGAGCGAGACATCGCCGTGGGTAACGTCATCGGCTCGAATCTCTTCAACATTCTATGCGTGCTTGGACTCTCAGCAATCGTCACGCCCGACGGAATTCAAGTGGCAACCGAAGCCATGAACTTCGACATTTTGGTGATGGTGGCCGTTTCCGTGTTGATCGTTCCGGTATTCTTATCCGGCTGGATCGTAGACCGAGTGGAGGGAGGCATCCTTGTCGCACTTTACGTCGGGTATGCCGTCGTCCTCATCGTCACTTCGGTTGGAGCCTCCAACCACGAAATGATTCGCATGGTCTATGTCTGGGGGATGTGGCCATTGGCTCTGGCCACGATGGCATTGCTGCTTTGGCGCAGCAAAAGACGGGAGTCCGTCGCCTAGGTCCTAGAGCAGGTGCCCGGACTTGTTCTTCTTTACGCTCAGATAACCCGTATTGAAGGGGTTGGCGAGGATCTTGATCGGGACTCGATTTGACACGGTGACGCCGGCGGCTTCCAAGCCATCGACCTTTTTGGGGTTATTGGTCATGAGCGTCACGCTCTTGATTCCCAAAAGATCAATCATACGACCCGCGACATCGTACTCACGCATATCGTCATCAAAACCAAGGTGAAGATTGGCTTCAACCGTATCCATGCCCTGGTCCTGAAGACTGTAGGCTTTGATCTTGTTCGCCAGACCAATTCCTCGGCCCTCTTGCCTCATGTAGAGCAACACGCCCTGACCTGCTGCCGCGATGTCCTGCATGGCCTGATGCAATTGTTCTCCGCAATCACATTTAAGGCTCGCAAAAACATCACCGGTGACACATTCGGAATGCACCCGAGTCAGGACATCTTCGGCGCCATCCACATCGCCACACACGAGGGCGACGTGTTCTTTGCCGTTCAAACTGCTGGTGAAGGCCCAAATGCGGAAATGTCCGTATTGGGTGGGAAGATTGGCGGTGGCAACATGCTCGACCACCAATTCAGGTGAAGTGTCTTGGGGGTGAATCTTAAGGCTCCGGCGCATAATGAACTCCAAACGGAAAACCGCTAAGGTGGGGCATCAGGCACTCAATACCTCATTGCGCGCTTTCGCGCGTTTGCCTTTTGCCACACGTCATGGAGGGACGTTACGGGTCGCCTATTTAAACCGCCGAGGAATCCTTTCGGAGCGGCGGTCGCGAATCGCTGGAGCTTATCGCTCCACGTACCTTCCACTTCTTATAATGCAGCCTTAGCCCGTTCGGGTTCAACTTTAGACGAAGAAAAAGTGCGAGCGGCACCGATTGTTGATGAAACCGCGTCCACAACGATGGGCATCATGTCTGTTCGGTAACCATCCAGCGCCGCGAAATAGTGGTGTCTATCGAGTGCGTGGATGATCGCGGGAGGATAGCCCTGCGAAATGAGGATGTAGTTCATCAGCATTCGCCCAACCATGCCCGTACGCTCGTCGAAGGGGAAAACCCGCATGAATTCGAAGTGCGCGATCGCAGCGGCGCGAATCGGATGCAAATCCTTGAGTTCCTCCTCCCAGATGTCCAGGAACTTCCTGAAATAGTAGGAGATACTCGCTGCAGGAACGATGTTCAGGTTGTACACGCCGGGCGAGGTGTCGCGTTTGCGATAGCGTCCTGCGTTTTCGTCTCGAGGATCGCAGAGTCGAATATGCAATTCACGAATGAACTCCACACTGATCTCGCGGCGTTCTTTGGCGCTGTCGTAGAGAAATGTGATCAATGCAAGTTGTCGTTGCAGTGATTTTTGGGTCTGGCTCTCTACAAAATTCCTGACTGGTGCGTTCTCGATGGCACGCTGCAGTTCTGTTTCGGACAGAACAACGCCTTCGAGGGCATGATCGTGATAAATCCACGACACAGCCAAACGATCCAAGAATTTTCGGCGTTCGTCGCCGGTGAGACAGTCGTAGTGCGATTTCTGATGATCGACTTCAAGGTATGTCAGATTCATGGGCGGCCTCCGTTCGTAATTTTCGAAAGCCCCAGGTTCCCCAACCGTGCAGAGTGCTTCTCGAAAAAAACGTCCGTTAGACGCAATGTGCTGACCTCGACATCATAGGAACCGTGCGATCGCGATTCAAGAGGGTGAGGTGTTTTTTATCCTAAAACTCGCGTCGCTGAGAGATGGCGCGCGATAACGTGATGCGATCGGCGTATTCGAGCTCCCCTCCGATCGGAATTCCGGAGGCGATTCGCGAGACCTCGACACCCAACGGTTTGAGCAAACGCGCCAGATATAACGCTGTTGCTTCGCCATCGACCGACGGAGAGGTCGCGATGATCACTTCTTTGATCTCGGGATCGCCCGGCAATCGAATGATCAACTCTCGTACTCGCAGATCGTCAGGGCCGATCCCTTCAAGTGGAGAGATGAGTCCGTGAAGAACGTGATAAACCCCGCGAAACTCGCCTGTGCGCTCAACGGCGCGCAGATCAGGGGTCGACTCGACGACACAGATCAGGCTGGTATCGCGACGGGTGTCCTCGCAAATCAGGCAGAACTCGCCGCGAGTCAGATTGCAGCACCGCGAACAAAACCCGACCTCAGCTTTGACTCGAATCAACGCATCCGCGAGGTCGTGAGCGACTTCATCGGGTTGATTGAGGACAAAAAAGGCCAGTCTTGATGCGGTTCGCTCCCCAACTCCAGGGAGTCGGGCAAACGCGCTGATCAGATGGGTGATGGGATCTTCGGGGCGCACCCGAGCTTAAAAGAGGCCAGGAATATTCAGACCGCCCGTGATCTTCTCGACCTCGGCGTTCATCATATCCGTAGCGGCCTTCATCGCTTGGTTAACGGCACCGACGATGAGGTCTTCGAGCATCTCAATGTCATTGGGGTCGACCACTTCGGGCTTGATTTTGATCTCAAGAAGCTCCGAATTTCCGTTGACCACGGCAGTGACGACGCCACCACCGGCCGAAGATTCGACACGCTTATCTCCAACCTCTGTTTGAACTTTTTGAATTTGGCCCTGCATACGCTGGGCTTGGCGAACGATATCTGTCATGCCTTTCATTTCACGGACTCCATGGTCTTGACGACAAAGCGCGCCGGGTTATACGCCGAATTGTTCACACGACGCAATGCATACGGGCGTTACAGAAGATTGCGTTATTGAAATTTTGTGTGCTAGGCTCCTTGCAGCAGTGAATAATTCCCTTGAAACACACATCCCAGCGACGCGGTTGACCGCGGCGGTTTAGGAGCTTTGGAATGTCAGGACAGATGGCGATTTACGAGGAGGAGCAGCGGAAGTTCACAGAGATCTGTGAACAACTCGTCCGCGACGCCCTCGCCAAAGCCATCTTCATCGTGGACAAGGATGGTCAGCTTATCACCGCAACAGGTGAAACGTCGGGTATTGATACGACGGGGTTGGCCTCTCTTGCAGCCGGATCGACGGCGGCAACGGGTGGTCTCGCTCAAATGTTGGGCGAAGAAGAATTCCCGGTGCATTTCCACGAGGGGACGCGTAACCATTTGCATGTGTCTTTGATTGGAGACGCAATGATTTTGCTCGTGATTTTTGACGAGCGCTCAAGCCTTGGCCTGGTACGTCTTCGAGTTAAACGAGCGTACACGGAAATGGAAAAAGTGCTCATCACCCTAAAATCACGTTCACAGGAAGCGTCGAATCAGGCGATGGACATCTTCGGTGAGATCACCGATGACGACATCGACTCTTTGTTCAACGACGCCTTTTGAAAAAGAAGTAGTTCGACACAAGTTCTTGCCACATGGCAAGGGCGTGTGAAGATATCGCTGTCAGCAACGTTGTTGGCGGATTTTAAATACGAGGAAATAGTACAGTCGACGCCGTCTTTGCCTGCTCATTATCATGAGTGACCTCTCCCTAAAGAAAGGTCATTCAAAAATGCGTGACAGGGCGGTTTAGCGTGCTATAAGACGTGAATTCAGTGACTCGAAGGCATTCATATGCCGGGTTGCTCCTTTCGGATCACGGGAAAGTAGATGTCGTTCATCAACTACGCACAGCGGGAAATCATCCTCAAGATCGTCTATTACGGACCGGGTCTGTGTGGGAAAACGACGAACATTAAGTTCATCTACTCGGGAACCAATCCCGATGCCCGCGGCAAGCTCATCAGTCTAGAGACGAAACAGGAAAGAACTCTGTTCTTCGATTTCTTGCCTCTCAGTCTCCCCGCAATTCGCGGATTCAAGACACGCCTTCACCTTTATTCGGTGCCGGGTCAGCTCTTCTACAGCGCAAGCCGTAAACTCATCATGAAGGGCGCCGATGGCGTGATTTTTGTGGCGGATTCGCAGCGCGCTCGTAAGGAAGCAAATATCATTTCGATGGAGGACATGAAGGAAAATCTTCAGTCCTACGACATCGATATCGATAAGATCCCGTACGTGATTCAGTACAACAAGCGAGACTTGCCCACGGCAATGTCGCTTGAAGAGCTTCAGGAAGATCTCAACCCGGATGGTAAATATCCAGAGTTTGAGGCCTGCGCTGTTGCTCCAGACGGCCCAGGCGTGTTCGATACGCTCAAGGCAGTCGTGAAAATGATCCTTATGGAACTCAAGAAAACGAAGTGATCACTTCGGGTATTGAGACGGAGGGCGATGCACTTGCATCGCCTTTTTTGTTCTGGTTTGAGACGGAAGGCGATGCAGATGCATCGCCTTTTTTGTTTCAGGAGTAATCGGTCAAGTGACGGCGCCTGGCTCCACGCCGGGGATCACCGACCTTGGCCTGACATTTCACACAATAGCTTGTCCACGGCATGATTTTCAGGCGTCGTTGGTCGATGTCCTCACCGCAAAGTTCACAGACTCCGAAGTCTTCTGGCTCCGTGGCTATGCGCCGCAGCGCGGCGAGGATGCCGTTGATCTCTTGCGCCCTTTCTTTGTTGCGACGCGAGGCGATCACCTGGCTCATTTCGGTCAGTGGCGCTTCGTCTTCATCGACCTTGGTCGAGGGTTCTTTGACCACGGGATCGATGGCGAAATCGCCCTCGGCGATCAAGAGATCACGCCTCTCGACCAGCATGAGCCGAAATGATTCGAGTTCTTCGGGATTCATTGATTTGATCTCACATGCAAACCATTGGAAGTGCGCAAACGTCGCTTTCACATACACCGCTCGCACAATCAAATTGGCTTGTACATGCTGCGCCGATTGCGCGAAGGGGCGTACACACGCCCGGAGTCACGAAATCCGGGGCATCGCAGGTCAGGCCGATCGCGCACTCGTAGAAGACTCGGCATTCTTCGCCTGCGACTTTTGTTGGCCCGCAAGTCCCGTCCAACTCGTCAGTCCCCAACACAAGGTCGGTGCAAACACTGCCAGCCTCGCAGTAGGTTGAAAACTCGCCCAACGTGCAGGCCTCGCCAGCAGCGGGTGGATCAAACGGCTGGCACTTCGATGAGATGCAGATTAGGTCGCCACTGCATTCGCCGTTGAACGCGCACTCGCCCCTCTCGGCCGTTGTGCCCCCGGTCGAACAAATGGAGTCGATGCAATAGAGTCCGCGCTGGCACTCGTCGAACGATTCACACGAAGCGGCCAAGGCCCCTTTTTCGACGCAACCTGTCGCTGAGCAGAATTCTGTGTCCAGACAGTTAAAGTCACCGCAATTATTGACACATTTTCCTTCGCACGCATCGGTTGCGATCTCGCACGTCCTGCCTTCGGCGCACTCAGTTTCGGAAATACATTCCTCACCCTCCAACTGCGTCCCGACAAAAACTTCGTCGCATTCGGGGGGAGGATTCGCAAAACTGCCTTCGCAAATCGACCCGCGCCAGGCTTCGAGGCACACCGCCGCCTTCGCGGAGTCGTACACGGTGTTTCCTCTCGCTAGCTCTCTGTCGAAATCGGGGAAGTCCAAAAATGACGGGATTTCGGCTGATTTACAGGCCTCAACGCTGGGGTATCGTCCGATGATGATCAGAAGGTCGGGCGAAGGGCATTCGAAGGTCGAATCACACAACATGCCCCAAAGGGCTTGCGCAATATCCTCACTCGCCAGGTTGTTGGGCGCGTTGTTGGTCGTGTTGTTGGTTGTCGTATTGTTTGTCGTGTTGTTTGTCGTGTTGTTTGCGACGTTATTCGAGGTCTTGCTCTTGCTCGCATCGTCGCCGCATGCCGCAAGTCCCATAAGGAGAACAAAAAGGCTTAATCGCTTCAAAATAGACTCCAGTGATAATTTCAAAAGCCGTTTCCACGCTAAGAGGATACCAAGCCTGCACGGCAGGTTAAATATTTGGTTCGTCGGCCTTCTTAGGTGTTACGAGCGAGCCGCGTTTGATGGCATCGGGGCCGAAGCGATTGGCGATCGCGTCCACGGCTTTCCCGATGGAAGGCCGTGCCTGCGGCTGA
>JBFFMO010000154.1:0-7684 GCA_041554035.1 Allomicrovenator sp.
ACCGGAAGACCTTCACAGCGTCTGATACTGCGCGAACGATGATGCCGTGTGTCGACTCGGAGTCCTGTGTTGAACCGGCCAAAGCCTGCTCAACAAGAACCGGGAGACCTTTTCGCGAACCCCTTTGAAGGGTCACCAACCGCAGTCCCAGCGTGTACCAAAGCACAAGGGTTCCCACCACGAGCGGAGGCATCACAAAGCCGCCTGCGCTGTAGAACTCCACCCATTTTTCCCAAAATTCGGCGGGGTTCATGCGGACACCTCGGTCAGGCCTGCCGGATTTGAGGATTCTCGACGCTCGGTGGGGTGCTCTGGGCCAGGAACATCTGCGTTCATGACACGAAGCGCCCCGTATTGAAGGTCGTCGACCAATCCGTTGGCGCGATTATTAAGGAGGTTGCCGATCAGCACGCAGGGGATGGCAACCATCAGGCCGAGTTGCGTCGTGATCAGGGCTTCCGAGATGCCTCCCGACAACATTTTCGGGTCGCCGGTTCCAAACTCGGTGATGACATCAAAGGTCGAGATCATGCCGGTGACCGTACCCAGAAGTCCAAGAAGGGGACTCACGGCAGCGAAGACCATGATGGCGCTTCCGAATCGTTCAATTTTGGGGGCTTCACGCAAGATTGCTGCTGACACCACATCTTCGAGTTTGGAGCGTTCGCTCCTCATGCATGCCACGGTATCAGCCAACACTCTGCCGAATGCACCGCCGGTCACGACCGCGACTTTCTGGGCTTCAGCAAGTCTTCCGGACTTGGCGAGTTCCGCCACTTCGTCGATCAAGACCTGACGTTTCCGCCCTGTTCGGACCAGTACGACTGATCGCCAGCCGATTAGGAACAGGGCCAGCACTCCCAATGCCACGATCACGTATCCGATAACTCCACCGGCCCGGATGATGTCCATCGCCGTTTTTTCTTTGCTGAGTTCGACGGCCTTATCCGTGGTTTCGAACAGAAAGATACCTCCCTCAGCAGGCACTGAGGTCGCAGCCAATCGTGCTGTATTTGCAGCATCGACTGGCCACAACTTCAGTCTGCCTTCGCCAGCGGGTGCAAGCGCACCCGCTGCGCCGTTCGAGACCCCCCAGGTCGCGATACGTCCGGCGTGAATCAAAGTGCCTTCGACCTTGGTGCCGTCTTCGATAAAGAATTGACCGGGAGTCCTTCGAACCGTGTGTCCTTCGCGGATCGTGGCCACGCCCATCCCGAAGACCTTTTCCACTTCGGCCGGTGTCATGTCCCGGGCGGTTTGTGGGATCTGAACCGTCACGTCGTAACGTTTCAGCGAGGCCGCAGCCTGGTCGAACATCCCGGTAAGTGCGTCAGCGGCGTCGGAAACACCGGCCGATTCACGCTCCGCTGAGCGAAGTTCTTCTTCCAGAAGATCGGCCTGTGCCCCGATGCTGGCGAGCCGACCTTGTTGGCGCTCGACCTCAGCCTGGGCGGCTCCAACGGTGGTCTTGGAGGTTCTTTCGATGTCGGCGAGTCGGGCCTCCAGGGCCCGTTTTTGCGACTGGAGGTAGACCATTTCTTTCTGATACGCGCGTTCTAAATCCTGGGCAAAGACAGGGGTCGTGACCCCAAGGCTTCCCAGCACGACAAAAACCATGACAAGAAGAGCTTTCATTTTTCACCTCCGACCATCGCGAAGGGCAGTTCGAAGTACCCCGTACGCACCTGCTTTTTAAGCGCATCAAAGAGCCCAGCGATCTTGACGCCGTTCTCGGGGCCGTCGACCACCGACCACTTCCATCCGTCCTGAGTTTTGTGGGCAAAACCCACGCGCCCGTCGTTGGTCCGGAAGTAGATGGTGATCATTCCAAGGCGCGCGACGTCGACCAGAAGGTCTTCCGGTCCCAGCGTGATCGTTTGTTGGTAGATCCCGTTTTCACGCGTGAGTCGAAGCTCGTCTTCCACAAATTGCCAAAGCCTCGCCGCGACTTTCTGAGGTGGAAGAAGGCCTTCCACGAGTTGTTTTTCGATTTCATCGAGGGCCGAGAGTCGTTCTGCGGACTTGAATGGAAGCCCGTCGCGCACCTCTTGGCGCATTGTTTCGATGCTTCGTTTCAGCGCCGGCTCAAGCTCGGTGGACCCTACTTTGGCAAGTGTGGTCTCTTCCTTGAACTTGGCGTGGGCGGCGGCCAGCTGTTCCAGCCGTCGTTCTTCGCGTTGAATCGCAAGGTCCAAGTCCATCTTCTGGGCCGCAAGACTGCGCAGGCTGGTTCTTTCATCCTCTTTGCGGGATTCCACATTCGAGGACAGGGTTTCGACCTCAGAACGCAGGTCGGCCAATTTTGTCGCAAAAGAGTCGACATCGAAGTCGGCGGCCCAGGCGCTGGACGCAAGAAGGACGCCGGCTCCAAGAGCGGCGCCGCGAAGCCAGTTAAGGCGATTTTGACGTAGATTTCGCATTCGAGACCTCCAAAGGGCCGCTTCAATCAGTTTCGGTCGTGAGTTGTCCAACCAGTCGTCCAGTCCGTGGTGCCCATGGCGCCGATGAAGTCAGCGGATTCGAAGAACGAATCCGTTGGAGCTACGCCGGTTCCCAGTGCGGGCGAACCGGTCTGCGGCAGGAAGTTTGGAGCGCCCGAAGTCGGGTTGGCGTCCGTCAGCATGGGGTCAGCCACGAGGTTTCCTGTGTTCAGCGTGAGGAAGAAGTCCTCGACGGTGAACGGTGCGGTGAAGCCCGTGTCCGAGTTTTCGATGTAGCTCGTGGCGCAGTGAAGGATGCTGTTGTTCACGGTTAACTCGCCCGAGAGCGCGTCCGTGTCCCAGGCATTGACGAAGGTCTCTTCACCGTCGATTTGCAGGCATCCGTCGTTGAAGCCCAAGACGATGGCGTTCGAGATGTTCGCGCCTGTGCCTTCACGAAGGAGGGCTCCCACATCTGAGCCGTCTCCGCCGTCGACGCCGGCAATCGAGAGATTCGAGAGGGTGGGTTTTGAGCGGGGCGATGCGGTGTTGTTGTCGCCGTTATTGTCGGCTTCGAGACCGTTATCGCCGTTATCCGAGTATTGCTGCACGACAGCGTATTGGATCTTGCCCTGCCAACCGTCCGTCCAGTCGATGCTGTCGTCGCCCGCGCCTGTAATGACGACGTGTTTGGCTTGAGCAGTTCCGCCGAAGAACTCGATGCCGTCGTCTTTGTTCATGTGAACTTGGATGAAGTCGATGACGGTTCCGCTGCCCACGCCCTGAAATGCGATGCCGTTGAGTTCGTTGTCGGAGGTGATGAGCGCGCCGGCAAATTCGACACGGACATATTTCAGACTGCCGCTGCTATCAGTGGGGTCGTCGCCGCCATAAAGCCCGGTTCCGCCCTCGCCTTCGGCTTCACAAATACCCGTGTCACACGAGTTGATGGGCGCACGGCCGTTGATGATGAGCCCGCCCCAGTCACCGCGTGCCCGCGATCCAGCTTCTTGCGCCGAGGTGAAGATGATGGGTTTGTCGGCTTGGCCGTTGGCGATGATCTGCGAGCCACGTCGCACGGTCAGGAAGCTCAGCGCTCCCGATGCACCGTAGATTTTTGTGCCAGGCTCGATGGTGAGAACGGTTTTTGCCGTGTCATCGCCGACAAAAACGCCGCCCTGAAGAACCCATTCCTTGCCGGCTGTGAAGGTCGTGTCTTCCAGAAGTTGCCCGGTGACGGTGCAAACCTGACCCTCGCAGCTGATCGGACCGTCGGTGTTGTTATTGGAAGGAGTCGCGTCATCGCCGCAGGCAGCGGCAAGAAGCATCGAGGCTATGAGTGCATTTTTCTTTGTGAACATTTGAGCTACCTTTTTCCGAAGTTGAAGTGATTTGGTACGCGAAGTACCCCTTCGATTTCGAACAGGAAGCTAACAACAACCTTTCACGGATGGATGGCGAGGATGTGAAGATGTGGCGGAGAATGAGCAACAGGAAGTTGACATCAATGTGACGAACAGGTGTCGTCGTGCCGGAAGTCAAGGAATGATAAGGATATCAGCCATTTGTTTGTTTTTTGCGTCGTTGAGATCAACGGGGTCAGCGACACGGACAATGACAAGAACGGTTTGACCGGGATCGCGCCGTTCGATGCGTGAGGGGATGCCCCAGCGGAATTCGGCGTGTCCCCGACCCACGATAATCAGAATCGAATCGAGGTCTCCCGGACTTTTTTTCAGTGCGTTCACCGCGCTGTCGGCCATGGTCTCGTCCCACAGAACTTGCGCTTCGTAGAAGCGGTCGAACTTCTCCCGGTCCATCTTCATGCCGTGCCCGGAAAAGATGTCTTCCAGCCATGACCGGTAGTCGTCTCTGGAAAGGTCGAGTTCGACGAGCTGTTCGCGCTCCTCATCTGTGAGTCCTGAGACGCCCACAGCGGAGACCCGTTTTGTGAGTTCACGTCGAACATTGAGGGCGATGATAGGCAGGGACTTCTTCCGGGCCGCATCCCAGAGTGGGCGATAGAGCTCGGTTTCGAATCCCCAACGAGTCTTCCACTCGGTTCGCTCCAACATCGTGGCTTCGTCGATTTCGCCGCGGACATAAAGGTCTAGCGGTTCTTGAAACGGGCGCTGAAACATCTCCATGCCCAGTGCGACTCGACGACCGGAAGACATCAATTCATACACGTGCAGCTGCAATGCATGGTCTTCCGGACTGTCGTGTGACTCACCGACGATCACGTATTTCGCCGGTTTCAGCCTGGCCGCGAACTGCTCTTCACTGAGCTGTTCACCCGTGATCACATCGTAAATGCCCGGGGCCACTCGCGTTGGTGCGACCGGTGTCGCAGCGCAGCCCACGAGCCATAGCGACACGATGAACAGGACCGCTCTCATCTTCGGACCTTGTCGATCAGGTGAATGTACGAAAGCACGCTCTCCTCAAGACGTCGTTGCATGGCTGCGTCTTTGAGAGTTCCATCGTCGGCAAATGCTTCACCAGCATTCGCGAGCGAGAACATGTTGGGGTGAACGTGCACGCCGCAGACAGCCAGCGGTTGCCGAAGATGCCAGAGGCCTCGGTTGCCGCCGACCATCCCGGGTGATGCTGACATCAGCATGCCCTGCTTTCCGGACAGAGGATTGGGGCGGTAGCGCGACAACCAATCGATGGCGTTCTTCACCACGGCTGGGAACGAGTGGTTGTACTCTGGACTCACGATCAGAATTGCATCGTGTTCGTCGACCTCTGCCTTCAAGCGATCCGAGGCAGCGGGAAACCCGGCATCCTGAATCTCAGAATTGTAGAATGGCAACTCGAAGTCATTGAGATTGATTTCGCGGAACTCGGCGCCGTGAAACGCTGCGAGTTGTCCGGCCTGCCAAAGCAGCTTCCGGTTGAGTGAGTCTTTTCGAAGTGAGCCTGAGAAGGCGAGTATCTTTGCAGCCATGTGACGATCTCCAATAGGTGTAGTTAGAAGAGATGTCACAGGCCGCGAAGAGTTGCACGTAACTTATCGTTCCACGTTCAAAGAGTACGACCCGCCAGCGATGGTGGGCTCGGTGTGCCGAACGTTCACAAAGTAGGACCCCACGGCGAGGTTCTTGGAAAGGCCTGGGCAGTAGTTGCCAGCGCTGTCGTCATCCTGCGCGATCAATGTGCCGCTGGCATCGTAGAGCTCAAGATACCCATCAAACCGGCAGTCATCGCCACCATCCAACGAGATGGAGACATTCCCAGCCACTTCGACTTTGAAGCCGAAATAGTCGTTGTCGCCGGCTGTGATGGTTCCAGCGCCGTATTGGTAGGATCCAAGGCCGGTATTGTGAATCAGCGCGTTGTTGGGTTCGACTTCGGCTTTGTACTCAAGCTCACAAGCCTGCGAGCAGCCGTCGTTATTATTGGAATTGCCGTCGTCGCATTGTTCTGACGTCTCGATGTTGCCGTTGCCACAGACAGGGCCGGTCAATTCAATGACGACCTCGATCTGATAGGAGACGGTGTACGGAGCATCCCAACCCCAGCCGACATCCTGCCCTTCAAGTCGAATGAAATAAGTTCCTGGCACCAAATCGACAACCGTGTCCCACTCGCCGCCTCGGTCGCTACGTTTCGACCCACAGTTGGCCGAGAACGGGGTCGTTCCGTTTGGCCCTTCGAGCCTCAAAGTCGGGTCAAAAAGATCGTTTCCACCTTCGAAGTAGAACGACCGACATGCGCCGTTTTTGTTTCCGCCCCAAACGTCGAGGTAGACCTTGCCTGGTCGATCAACGGTGAAGGTCCAATAGTCGATATCGCCTTCGCTACGAACGGTTCCAGACAGGTGCTGGTAGCTGCCGATATCTGTGGCGTGGGCTTTATCGTAGTTGTTTTCGGAGGTTTCGTACTTGAGCTCGGTCAGACACGTCGATGAACAACCGTCCAGGCTGAGGTCGTTTCCGTCGTCGCAAGTTTCAGCGAATTCGATGATTCCGTCACCGCATGTGCTCTCGAGGCGGCAAGCCGAATCACAACCGTCTCCATTCGTCGTGTTTCCGTCGTCACATTTTTCCATGACCGACTGAAGTCCACCGTCGCCGCAGAAGGGAATCGTTCCCTGAGCGAATGCGTAGTCCCGAAGTGCCTTGAAGGCCGACGGTCCGACGTAGGCGACTTCTGAGAGCTTGGTGAGTGAGGCAAAACCGTTGCCCCGACCATAAACAATTTTCTTAGCGGCGCGAACATCGAGCTTTGCATCGATGTCGAGTGCTTCAAGGCTCGATGTGTTAGAGGTTTTTAGGATGGCCAGCCCTTCATAACTTCCTTCCTGAAAGCCATAAATAATCGGCGTGTCCTGATAGGGCGGCAAGTCGATAGCGTTTCCGGCTTCGCACAAAGCCGAACAACCGTCGGAGTCGATCTGGTTGCCGTCGTCGCATGTCTCCATCGATGCCTGGAGTGTTCCGTCTCCGCAGAAGGGGACCAAAGAGTTGGCTTGCACGTAGGTCACGAGCGCACCGAACGCGGATGGCCCGACGTAAGGGATGGCATCCAAATCAGTCAGACTTGTGATGTCTCCGTTGTCACGAGCGTCGAAGATGTTGCGGGCAGCGGTGGCATTGAGCTTCGCGTCGTCGTCAAGCTCTTGAAGAGAAGCCGAATTGACGAAGCTAAGGACCCCAAGGGCAAGGTACGAGCCTTCACTGACTCCAAAGGCGTCGGACTTGCCGTCAGATGAGAAGCTGGCGTCTTGAGCGTCGAGCGCGTCGTCTAAATTGGAGGTATCGCCGCAGGCGAGCGCGGCGAGGAAGGGAAGGGCAATCAATAGTTTAGTCATTTTCATTTTGTTCCCATGTAGTCATTTGATTCCCTGCGAGGATAGGTTCTTCGTGCAGAAACTCGACTGAAAGAACCTGAAAGAATCTGTGATGACCGGGAAAGAATCTGTGATGACCGGGAGACGTTGCTGGTCAAGAACCGGGAGACCTCGAGCGTTGGATGATGTCCGGGAGACCTCAAGCGTTGGATGATGTCCGGATAAGCTGGAGCAAGAACCGGGAGACCTTGCGGATAGGCTGGAGCAAGACCGGGAGACCTTGCGGATAGGCTGGAGCAAGACCGGGAGACCGGTTGGAGCAAGAATCGAAAGACCTCGTCAGAAACGAGGTTCTGAAGAGGTCTTCCGGACTAATTTGCTAATTTTGAGAGGAAATCAGACGAGCTTAGCGATCAGAGTGTGGCTCGTTGCGTCCACCACCTGCACGTTGATCAGGTCTCCCGGT
>JBFFMO010000155.1:0-7616 GCA_041554035.1 Allomicrovenator sp.
CATGGCCTTGTGATGGGGCAATATTCAGCGACAACGGTCGACTTAACAAGCACAAGTGGTTGGAGGTTCGTTCCTGAGGCCTCGTACCGCACGATGGGCACATTTGGTCACATTCTCAATACTGAATTTGCCCACGTTCTCTTGGACATAATCCTGTCATATATTGAGGAAATTCAGGGCGGTTTTGCTTAGGGAGCTTGTAGACCGCAATAGCACAATTGCTTCGTTATGTTTTCTAGGTTTTCCAAGCCTTCGGGTGGCTCCAAGTAGTTTTTAAAGTAGGCTTTTTCACCATCTAGAGCCTCAAGCACGCCGGACGCGGTCGCCACCGTAACTTGGAAGGGTTCTTCGGGAGCGCCAGGAAACGGGCCCATAACATGAAATGCCTGAGGGCCGACATCGCCGCAAACTTCGGTGCACGGCTGACCTATCTCCGCTTCTCGAGCGTCTGGAAGGGCCTCGCAACCGTCGCTCGTACAAAATAATTCAAGTTCAGCCGGGCAGTCGTTTTTGGCGGACACGACTCCACTTTCGCACTCGGTGTAAGCGTTGGCTTCACAATACCCGATGGGCCCGGCAGGATACTGGCCACAATAACCGGCGTCTTTGGTTATGCTGCAGCCCACTCCATATGGCTCGGTCAGACAATAGCGGTGAGTGCTTGGGCAAGTAGCTGAATGCACCGTATAGGCATCGGTGTAATTCCTCTCGTCGGAGTGCTGCCTGCAAGAGTAGAAAACGTTTCCTTTGCAGTGCTCTTCGTAGATTTGGGGATCACAGGCCACATCATCATCACAGTGGCATAGCGCAAAGGCCGCAAAAATAGAGGCGAAAATAAACATCGGTTTTGGAACACGAAAGTTCATGGGTTTCACACAACGGTTTTGGGATTTAGGGCTGCGGAACTGGCTCGGCCTTGCAAGTAGCCCAATCTGCCGTCACTTCGACGCAAAATCTTCCAAATTTCTCGCACGAGTTCGAATTGGTGGGATAGCCGTACCCGCAGTATTGGATGATATCCTGAGCACAATAGGAGTTGTACGAGAGTGTTTCGGAGCAATTCAAGTCGGGCAAAGTACTCGATGAACAAACCGCGGTCCCTTGAGTCGAAACGCAATAAGGCGTATCGGTCCAGCACTTGCTCGTATACCAAGAGAGTGTGGCGCTGTCGTTACCAGGGCTCTCGATGTCGCAGACCGTGATATGCGACTCGTCCTTACAATAGGCAACGTACTTGGGGCCGCACTCGTCTTCTTCGGAACACCCCAGGCTTCCCAGGACTGTGAAAATAATCAGTATGAATCGCAATTTCCCCTCTCTTGGCCAAAAACGTTCGCAGGCGGCTCGGACAGCTTAACGGCATTAGGACCACTATGCGATAGGACGACGAATCCGCGACGCCAATGGACCAGCTTCGACGCTAGAGTAATCACCCAATTCAGACCGAGAGCTTGCACGGCAGGCGTCGCTCAGGCAGAAGCGAATCGTCAAAAAGTGAAGAGATGTGCTCATGCGAATTTTAGCTGAACTTATTCATCCGAATGTCCCCGCGATGCCCACCGGTGTCGTCCATAGACGTGCGGCGCGGGGCATCGTGTTGCGGGACCAGAAAATATTATTGCTCTACACCGAGCGTTACGACGATTTTTCGTTGCCGGGCGGCGGAGTGGATGAAGGCGAAGACCTTCGCCAGGGCCTATGCCGTGAGCTTGAGGAAGAAACGGGCGCAAGAAACGTGCAGGTTTTGGCCGACTTCGGGCGAGTCGACGAAAAGCGCGCGCACCGTGACCCAGCGAACAACACATTGCATATGCAATCGTTTGTTTATCATTGCGAAATCGACGATGAGCGCGGCGCCGTGAAGATGGAACACTACGAAAAGGCAAACGGAATGAGGCCTTTATGGGTCGATATTCACGAGGCGCTTAAACATAATCGTGAGGTCCTGGCGAGCGCACCGAGCCATATGGGACAGAGCATCCCACGTGAGACTTTATTGCTGGAACGCATTATCGATGAATTGCTTGAAGGCTAGACCGGCGCCGAAAGACGGTCAGTAGCAGGTGCAGAAGACGGCTTCGACCGTGCAATCAAAACCATCTGCAAAACCGGAAACATCTGAGCCCATTGCCTCGCAAAAATTCAGACCGGGATAAGTCTTTTCCTCACCGCCGAACGGACTCTGTTCGGTGCACATTCCGCGAAGGAGGACACCTCCACAATCCTTGCCATTACACACATCGAAGCAGTTTTGATTGGAATTCAGCGCCAGTGGACGAAGTTCGATATTGTTGTCGTCAGGGATGCAAAATCCCTCTACACGTGCGGAACCGGATCCACATTCAATGATACCATCGGTGCAAGTCTCCCCCTCAACAACGGCGTTGCCACATGATCCGCAATTTTCGAAACTTGAACGAAGGTCGACACAATTTTGAGTTCCGCACGTTTCGCACGGCGTGGGCGTGAATGCCGCCACGACAGGATCGCCTGCACCCACATAAATCAGACGATCAGGGTCGGCTTCAACCTCATTAAAATAGATCAGACATTGATGGGTCGCGCCTGCGCTGATGAGGGCATCACTTGGGCAGGTGGACTGCTCAAGATCGACGCTTGTGATTTCCAAACCACCCACGCCAAGCCGGAAGAGCGACGGCGAAATACCGATGCTCTCGGGCAAGCCATTCGCGATTTGAAGATTCACCACAAAAGACGCCGCAGAGACTTGCTGGGCTTGGTTCACCTTCAGGACAACTTCACCCTCCACGGGAATGATCGTCGAATTATTGGTCGACGTATTATTCGTGGAGTTATTGGTCGGCGTGTTGTTCGTCGGCGTGTTGTTTGTTGACGTGTTGTTTGTTGGCGTGTTGTTGCCGGATTTTGATTTGGAGACTCCCTCACCACATCCGAGTCCCGAAAGCGCCAAAACCAGCAACGCGATAATGCTTCTCATATCTATCTCCAAACCAAGTCATTCAAATTTCATCGACGGCTAATTCGCAGAAATGACTGAGGAAGTCAACGGGTCCCCCGGTCTTGATCCGGGTCTTGGATCTCCACTTCAACACGCGTATCCTCTTGAAAAGACTTTTAGGAGAACACATGCGTTGGACTCATTGGTCAGGGACGTTTTTGTTGGTTGCCTGCGGCCTATCTTGTGGAGACGACTCGTCGTCAGATAAGACACCTGCCGAAAATAACGTGGTCGCCGAGAACCCAGGCCCCATCATCCACGTCGACAACCCGCTCGCCAATCCAGACGACGGAAAGCCTGCTGGAAATCCCGACGGAGCTTGCGAGGTGCCCATGGCAGCGGCTCCAGCGGATTCTTCTAATCCCACAACGGTCGTGGGTGACGGTACGCCAACGTCGTGCACGGGCGATGCAGTGGTGGACGCGGTGGCCAAGGGTGGCGTCATCACCTTTGACTGCGGACCCGACCCCATCGTCATTACCCTCGATCGACCCGCGAAGGTCGTGAACAATTCTTCGGACGATATCGTGATCGATGGGGGAGGGCTCGTGACGCTGAGCGGCGGTGGCTCATCGCGGATTTTGTACATGAATACCTGTGATGAAGCGCAGGTCTGGACGACCGACCACTGCAATAACCAGGAGGCTCCGCGGTTGACGGTTCAAAACCTGACTTTTGCCAATGGAAACTCCAAAAGCGAAACGGAATACGACGGCGGTGGCGCAATTTGGGTGCGCGGCGGACGTTTTAAAATCGTGAATTCAAGGTTTTTTAATAATGTCTGTGCCGATGAAGGGCCGGACGTGGGCGGCGGTGGTGTGCGGGTCTTTAGTCAATTCGACGGACAACCTGTGTACGTCGTGAACAGCACCTTTGGCGGTTCCGAAGGATTTGGAAATATCTGCTCGAATGGCGGAGGGATAAGCAGCATCGGTGTTTCATGGACGATCATTAATTCGGTTTTTTCGTATAATCAGGCCGTCGGAAATGGCGGGAATCCAGCCCAAGATGGGACACCGGGCGGTGGCAGCGGTGGCGGAATTTACAACGACGGAAACACGATGACCCTCTCGTTATGCGGCACCACGATCGAAAATAATTCGGTGACCACGCACGGGTCTGCGATCTTTTTTGTGACCAATGACCATTCGGGCAATATCGAGATCGAAAAGTCCACCATTCGTAATAATCAGGGGGGCTCTTGGTATGCGTTGCCAGGAATCTCAATGCACGATGACACTCGGACGTCGGTCGACGACGCCAGCGTCTTGGAATAGTGGCGACAAGCCACACTCAGCAGCAGGATTTCTATTTTGTTTTGGAACAAGAAGATGACGACCGATGATCTGGTTGAGCGCCTCGATGGACTTGACCATAACGAGCGATTACGGGCGTTGATTGCGCATGCGCGAGGGCTCGAACCGGACCAGCGTAAAGCGTTCTTGAACGACCTGAGCCAGGGCGATACGCACCAACGTTGGCTGCGGGTTCAGGCGGCGAGTCATAGCGGAGAGATCGATTCGGTCTGGGTGGGCTTGAAGGACCCATCGGTGATGATCCGTTTTTCGAGTGCGGCGTTTATCGGTAGATTTGCCCATGAGATTCCGGTCTCGGTGCTTGATGATGCCGATTCTGCGACGCTTCGGGTGCTCTTTAATCGGCTGATGCGTCGTCATAACGCCCAGCTTTCAGAACCGCTGGTGCAGGCCCTGATTGCCCACGACCGGCTCGGCGAAGCGACTTCGCTCATATGTTCATGTTCGGACGAGTTTATTTTAGCCCGATTAAAATCCGTGGCGTGGCCTGAGCACGCCTGGACCAAGATTGCTAAAAATAAATCCCATTTATTTGTTCAGAAACTGGAGACCGAATTTTCGTCAAGTGATCGTGCCGAAGTCATCTGGCAGCGTTATTCATCGGAGGTCTGGTCGCTGCTTTGTAAACACCAACCGGCCATCGTTTGTGACTGGGTGGACCGGTTCTCGGATGCGGATACCTTGCCCACTTCGTTGAATGCTGGCCTGCGCGCGCTTCTGCGCCACGATGCAAGACGCGTTGTAAAATGGTTTTCACAGAGGGGCCCCTGGTTTTCCAAGCAAAGGTTTCCGCAAGGTTTGTCCCGGGTCGCGAGGTCTGTCGATCTTGAAACCCTGTGCGCTCTTGGTGATGGGCTCATTCTCGAGAACCCTGACCACTTCGAAAAACTGATTTCCCGTCTTCCCTATTCGATGCGCGCCAGCCTTTTCGAAAGCGCGACGCGTGAGCTTTCGACCGAACAAATCGAATGGTCGGTTGGCCTTCTGACCGAGCTTCCACGCTATATTCGGGATCGTGAAGCACTTCGGATGCTGGGATTACCCAGGGCGAAAACCGACGGGATGTGGCGACGAACGTTATTAGGAATGCGCGATATCGACTTGGTCCGCGAGGCTTTGAAAGACGAGGCGTCGTCGGCCCAGGCTGAGGATCGCGGTTCTGCCCATGCGGCTTTGGTGCGTGCGACCTTTGGGTCTGGCAAGGGAGTCGACGAAACCTTGACCAGGCTCGCCCGGACCCGAAACGAACAAGACCCTGTTCGTGGCGCTTTTTTGGCGGCCCTGGCCGAAGTTCCCGGCCATTATTTTCAAAACCCCGAGGCGCTTGATGCCGTGATATCGCCGTCATTCGAGGCCCGTGACATCTCCTATATGACGCGGGCGTCGATACTTCGAATTGCGCATCGAGTGATGACCTCGCAGGCAAGCGCCCCCAAAGGCCCGATGTTCATGTTCGGGATAAGCCTGCTTGAACGCCTTGCTGGGCATCAGGGCACTCCCGATTTTCCGCGTCTTTATCCGAATTTGCCCAAAGGCACGGAAAACGCGATTTTCTTGGCGCTAAAACCATGGATTAAAGCCGCTCAATCAAGGCAACAGGCGCACCATGTTTTTGCCCTGTGGCGAGCGCTCGGAAAGCGTGCCTGGAATATTGATGAGTTCGGAGAACTGATCGAAGACGCTATTTGGAGTGGTAATAAAAACCACGCCAGCACGGCCGCTTCTTGCTGGCTGGAAGACCCCTCCAAACGCGACCAACGTGTTATCGAATTGGTCAAACGAGATGCATCGGCGCTTTACCTTCGTCAGGTGCTTGACCATTGCCATCTTCGTCGCCAGACCTTGTTGGCTAAGCGCTTTAGCGGCCCCCCGCCTAAGGGGCGTTTCCACGATGGTAAGGTGACTTTTGTTCCTCATTTTTCGTCGGGGTTTTGGCGTTGGCCAACCGCATTACAACGCCTCTATGTGGACCAGATTCGCAGGGCAGAGGTCGAAGGAAAACAATACTCAGCCACTCGCGCATCTTTGATTCAGTGGCGTGCTCGAGTCCCGATATCGACCGTTTCCGACTTTTCGGCGGAATTGGCCTCAAGCGATGTCGTGATTCAGGAAGCGGCCTTGGGCGCGATCGTATTGACAGATTCTCCCGCTGCTGCATTGCCAATACTGGTTCAAAACTTGGATAGCGACCGTGCCAGAGTGGCCATGTACGCCATGCCGCGCCTGGCGCGCCTGACTTTGCGTGCGGACTTCGTGAACGCCTTAGCGGCGCTTCTGGAGGCCGACCACTTGAAGGTGACCGTTCATAAAGAAGTTCTTCGGTTATTGGGGCAGGCTGGCTCAGCCGAAGCGGTCGTGCTGCTGGAACGCGAGTGGGGCAAGGCCTTGCACCGTGATGTCAGAATCGCAGCACTTCACGCCGCGCGCTCACTTCTGGCGCAGCCCATCGCCTGGGAAATCCTACACGATGGCGCCCAAAGCGAGTCGGCATCGGTGGCCAAGGCGGTCGTCCAAGTGCCCGTTTTCACCGTGGCTTCGCGCTATCGCAGGCGATACCTCGATTTGATGATGGCCAGTGCCGACCACGAAGACCCAGAAGTTCGTGGTGCGTTTTTTGGCGCGCTGCGCTCAGGCTGGGGCCTGGTTGATTTGCCGATGGCGGTCGATGTGGCAGGTCGCGTTATCGCGCGGCTTGATGAAGTCGATCCATGGCGCTCGGCCTTAGCCATGCTTCCGGCAGCGGCGCGGTCGAGTGCCGAACACCCGCAAGTACTCGCCTTGATCGAGGAGTTACTTTTGATGGCTCAGGACGCGACCCCAGCGGGGGTGAGAGACCAAATGGCCCATCAACGATTGGTGGCCGTTTTGAGCACCCTGGAGCAAGGCCGGCATCCACACCAATTGGTGTTGATGAAAGAAGTCGCGGCTTGTCTGCGGGCGGAAAGAGATTGGTGGGGGCAAGGCGCCGCCATGGATATCGCCGGGACTCAGAACTCAGACCTTGCAGACACGATGATTGAACTTCTGATTGCAGTCCCGACGGCTTTGAGCGTGGTTCATTTGGTCGATGCTGGACGTCGTGCTGCGGACCTGTCTTCTAGAGCTTGGACGGTCGAGGAAGCGCAGGCAGCGATCGTTGAGCTTTGTTTTCATTCGGCGGCTGGACGTCTGCTGGCCGTTGCCATGGTTGCCGTTTTTGCCGGCAAATTTGGTTGGGGGGATTTCTGGATTGAGCGCATCGGGACCCTAAGAAACGATGACGACATCGACGTCCGGACCGCCGCGCGCTCGGTCTGGATGACTCAGGCTTAGTCGGCCAA
>JBFFMO010000156.1:0-7614 GCA_041554035.1 Allomicrovenator sp.
CGCGGCTGAGCCGTTGATCGATATGTACATCAGCGAAAAACGTTGGGAACGCGCAATGCCATTGCTCGTTCAGGTTCTTGAACGTGGATCCGACGATCCCGATGAGAAACACCGACGTTTTGTGCAGATGGCTCGTGTTTCGATGGAACTGGGTCAGGAAGACCAGGCTTTGACGTCGTTCCGACAGGCCTACGAAATGGATCCAGCAGACACCGAGACGCTGAAAGGCCTCTCAGAGCTGTTGTATCGACGTGGGGAGTGGGATCAGTCGTTCAAGATCTATCAAGCCCTGGCATTCAACCACGCGGCTTCGCTCGAACCCGCAGAATTGCAGGAAATCTACCTTCGTTCTGGTGCGATCAAACAGCGAATGGACGAGCGCCAGAAGGCCATCCAGTTCTTCCAAAAAGCTCTGGAATTTGACGGGTATTTTGCTCCGGCATTGAATGCTCTGGTCGAAAATTACGAGTTGGAAGGCAACTGGCAAGAGTTGATCAACACGCTTCGCACGCTGACTCAGGCCGAGGAGCAGGCGACGGTTCGCTTCGCGCATCTTGTGCGAATTGGTGATGTTTGGTTGAGCAAGCTCAACCAGACAGGGCCTGCGACCGAGGCCTATCTGGAAGCGTTGGACTTGGATCCAGACTCGGTCACGATTCTGCGTAAGTTGTTGGATATTTACACCAAACAACAGCAGTGGAATGAAGCCGTTGAAATGCTCAACCGCCTGATCGTGATGGAGACCGACACCTCGAGAAAGGCGAAATACCTTTACACGGTGGGTGTGATTCTTCGCGACCAGATTGGCGATAAGACTGAAGCTGTCCAAGTATTCGGGCAGGCGCTGGATGTTGACGTCAAGATGCTCAAGGCATTCGAGGCCATCGACCGTCTTTTGACGGAAGAGAAGCTTTGGAAAGAGCTTGAGCGTGCATACCGCCACATGTTGCGTCGCGTTACCGAGAATGACGATGGATCGATGGAAGGCATCAAGACTCTGCTTTGGCAGAATCTTGGAGAGATCTATCGCAGCCGTCTTGGTCACCTTAAGAGCGCGATTCAGGCTTACGAAGCAGCCGTTGGTCTCAAGCCGGATGACGAAAAACTCCGCCTGATTTTGGCGGACCTCTACGAGCGTTCGGAAGATAATCCTGACGGTGCGATCCTTCAGCACAAAGAACTCATCAAGCTCGATCCTTTCCGGATCGACAGCTACCGAGCGCTTTGGAAGTCGTACATGCAGAAGAAGGAATACGATAAGGCCTGGTGCATGTCAGGCGCGTTGGTCTTCCTTCAGAATGCGAATGAGCAAGAACAGAAGTTCTACTCTCAGTACCTCGGTCAGAATTTGCGATTGGCAAAGGGTCAGATCAATCAAGAGTTGATCAAGCTTGTTTACCATCCGACGCAAGACATGCTGATGAGCTTCATCATGTCGATTCTGGCGCAGGGTCTTCGCCCAGCGTACGCCAGCGACATCAAGGAGTGGGGCCTTCACAAGAAGAAGGATATCCTCAGCCCTGATGAGCAGCTGATGTTCACCAAGATCTACAGCTACTCGGCGCGTACTCAAGCGATCATGCCGGCACCGGTTCTGTATCTGCGGCGGGATCAGGCCTTGGGCATGCGCAACGCGAACATCGACCCACCAGCATTCGTGATTGGTGGAGACATGATGCAAGGCAAGTCAGATCGAGAGCTGGCCTTCAGCGTTTCGCGCCAACTTTGCCTTGCACGTCCTGAGCATTATCTGGCGTCGACTCCGTTCCCCACTGAAGTGCTGAAATTGTTCTTCATGGCCGCGATGCACATCACCGACCCTTCGCTGGGAATCGGTCCGAGCCTCGGAGAGCAGGGCGAAGTCTGGATTAAAGAAATCCAGAAGATTCCAGGGCCGATGCTGATGCAGCTTTCGAAATTCATGAGGCAGTATCTTGCGAAACAAGAGAACCCGAATCTTTCGGAATGGCTGAGTGCTGTGGATCACACCGCAACACGTGTCGGGCTCTTGCTTTGCGGAGACCTTCAACAGGCTGCCTCGTGCATCAAGAACGACCTCAATCCGATTGGAAAGACGTCGATCAAAGAGAAGATTCGCGAAATGGTTCTGTTCTCGATTTCCGACGAATACTTCGAACTGCGCCGTCAGTTGGGACTTTCGATCGAGAACCGTTAACGAATTAGCGAGAATACGTTGTAAGGGCCGCTCCGATGGGGTGGCCCTTTTTTTTGTTTAGGAGGACACATGCTGACGGTTTGCCCCACGCCCATTGGCAATCTTGCGGATATCTCAGAGAGACAGCGCGAAGCTCTCGCCAATGCGGACGTGATTGCATGCGAAGACACGCGTGTGACCGGAAAGCTCCTGGAGTTGCTCGGTATTGGGCGGGTTGATGGGCGTCCCAGATTATGGCGATTTGACGATCACAACGAACACGCTCAAATCGACGGTGTTTTGGCCGCGCTTCGTGACGGGACGAATGTGGTTCTGGTGAGTGATGCAGGAATGCCCTGTATCGCCGACCCTGGCTTCAGGCTCTTGCGCGCGGTTCACGGCGAGGGGCTTCCCTACGACGTCCTTCCAGGAGCGAATGCGGCGCTTGTCGCGCTTGTTGCGTCCGGCCTTCCCATCGAGCGATTCCTGTTCGCCGGCTTCTTGCCTCCAAAAACCGTGGCGAGGCGTCAGGAAATCGAGAAGCTGAATCGAAGCGAGATGACGTGGTGTGTGTATGAGGCTCCCCACAGATTGCTCGACACCCTGCAAGACCTTGTCGCCGTTTGCGGGCCTGAACATTCAGTATTTGTCGGCCGGGAACTCACGAAGTTGCATCAGGAGTATATTGGGGGATCGGCGCAAGAACTCGTCGGCAATATTCAGGCGCGAGACAAAGTACGTGGCGAGTGCGTGGTGGTGGTCGCCGCGGGCGAAGCGAGCGACGCCGCATCCGTGACGTTGGACGCATTGGTGCGTGCCATGAATACGGCCGCGTGCTCTCCCCAGCAGATAAAGAGTGTGGCGAGCACCGTCCTTGGTGTGACCAAGGCCGATGCCTACGCGGTGCTACAAGGCCTGAAAGACCTTTAGAACTGAAGGGCCGTAGTGATGAGAATCGTCCAGGTATTGAAACCTTGGATGCGGAAGCGATTACCGTTCTGGTCGTAGGCAGCGTTGAAGACTGGGTTCTTCTCAATGGCAGCGTCTGGACCTTCAAGGTCAACGGTGGAGTCGGGAGTGGCTTCGACATCGTCGGCAGCGTCACGCCCAGTCCGCGCATTGGTCAGGAAGTGCTCTTGCTGGTTGGCGAGCTCGACTTGCGCTTTGAGCTGAAAGAAACGAGTGGGCTGAAGGTAAAGCCCCAACATGCCCTTAAACGTTGCGTAGCTCTCTACCGTCATGATGCCATCAGATGACCAAGGTGAATCATCGCCGACGGCAGCCCCAAGGTCGTAGATCGGCACGGGGTTGGCGTTGGCAGGTTCGCGGACAACCCATGAACAAGCCACGTCGTCGGTGTTGGTGACCACGCCGTCGGTCCCAAAATCAGGCAAAACTTCGGCAAGCGTCTTGCCATTGCATTCGCTGTTCGTGAAATGGTCGAAGAACGGCGTGTAGTCGCGCCCTTCGCTGGTGTAGCCAAACGTGAAACGCAGGTCGATTCCATAACGTGCGCCGGTCTTAACATCCTCAAAAGGAATGAACTCCGTGCCCACCGTGATTTCCCCACTCTGTGGAGGGTTCGCAAAAACCTGCCCATTATTCTGCTTATCGACCCGTTGGATCGGCGAGTCGGTTGCGGGCATGCGCAAGAAGTATTGGAGGCCAAAGTAGGGCTCAATCCAGTTGAATCGCTTCGATGAAGCGAGTCGCCACGAAAGTTCGTGAACGCCTTCACCAACGTCGGTGTTCCCTGCGGCTTTCACCGGCGAAATAGGCATCTTGTATTGCATGCCAAGCAGAAGCGTCGCCTTGGTATCGTCCCTTTCATCATTGAAAGGGGCCCACTCCAAAGAGATCGCCGGATCTGCAAATCCCTTTCGTTCGTACTCAAGGAACTGATCCGAGAGGTCGAAAAAGCGATGTCCGGTAAAGAGGTCCAGGTTATCGACGTGTTGAGCGTCGGTATCTGCCGGGTTGAACGCCCGCTGCGCGGCGTTTTGAACCACGGCGTCGTTGGGGTCGACCGACGAATTCGTGGCGTCCACGCCATCGGCGTATTTTAGCCCCGTGGTCGAACCGATCACGTAGGGAACGGTCAATTTGAACTCAAGGTCCTTATAGATGCCCGCTCGAATTGACACATCGATCGCAGTGGACTGGCCCTTGAACTCCATCTCTTTATTCGAGATCAGTCGCGGTTCGGAGCAGCGGCCCCGGTCGACGACCAATCTAGGATTATTCTGCGCGGCTTCGCCCACCAGCGCGTCTTCGTTCGGCACGCATGCGGCTTCGCGGGAGATCGTTGCAGACTGAAAGTCGAGACGCAGTCGCGGTTCGATATTGAAATCGAACGGGTCGTAGGTCTCGTCGACAAGATCGTCGAAATTATCGGCGGCATCCATCAGGTCGGTGAATTCCGCGGCATAGGCGGGACTACTCATCGCACCCATGATCGCAAAAATTCCGGTGATCACTGGCATTCGAAAGCGCATGAAAGACTCCATTTCGTCGCCGTGATTACACCATCAATAATGCTTCCCGGGTAGGAAACAAGCGGTTATCCGGCCTATGGCAAACTTGCGCAATTGCTATCAGTGCGAGGGTTATCGTGTCAAGTCCGAAGGCCGCAAGACGGCTTGTTGCGCGGACTTAGACCTCAGAGTTGATTTCTTTGACCCCAGCGTCGCAGGTGTTATTCTGGCGAGGAGAGCATTGGTATCATCACAGCGGGGGCCGAGTTTTGGGTTGCAAAGCCCCTAGACTCGTGTAGAACACGACAGTTCTGAGAATACGCATGTCAGTTGTGAGGAATTAGATGAAATCGCCCGGCACACTGCTTAAAGAAGCCCGCGAAAGCCGAGGACTCACTCTGGTGGAGATTGCCGCGATGACGCGGATTCCCCGTACGATTCTCCTGCATTTAGAACAAGATAGATTCGATGAGATGAAGGCGGACGTGTTTGTACGCGGCCACCTTCGTAATTATGCTCGCGAATTGGGCTTGGATTCGGAAATTCTGGTTCGTGGCTACGAGCGTGCAGCAGGCTTGGCCAATGCCGTTGAAAGCCGCGAGTTTCGCCGAGCGAGCGTGGTGCCAGAGCGCCCGTCAAAGAATTCGAAGGCCCATTGGGTTGCTTCAATCAAGCCAACCCATATGTTTGCTCTCGCGTTGGTCGTAGCAGCCGTCGTGCTCTTTGCCAGTCTGCTTTCAGGCACGCGAGCCACCGCGAAAGACCCAGCGCAGTTCCCGCAGACGAGCGGCCAGGCGTGGGAACTTGAGCAAGACGTGCAAGAAACACGTTGGCTCCTTGAGCGACCAGATACCGCTAACCGTTAAATCCTCTTCTCATTTCCCGGCCTTGCCATGGAACGGGATTCACAGAACGTCCTGCTCTCCTCGATTCGACGCCTCACGCGTGCGGAACGAGGACCTCAACTTCGTCGTGTCATCACGCGAACTCACCCAGCAGAACTGGCTCATCTTTTCGGCAATCTAACGATCGGCCAACGTCTCATGGTTTTTGAGATCTTGGACGATGACGAAAAACGAGCCGAAATGGTCGCGGAGCTGGATTCCTCGCTCCTTGAAGAGTTTCTGGCTGAGTTGAGCGACGAGGTGATCTCGCGTCTGCTGATGGTGATGCCGTCCGACGACAGCACGTATCTACTGCAGAGCGTGCCTGAAGAACGCAAAGACCTTCTTCTTGATGCGATGCCAGCCGATGACCACGCCGAAGCCTCGTCGATGATGGGATACGATCCCGAGTCCGCTGGCGCGTTGATGGTCACGGATTTCTTGGCTTTCAAAGAAGACGTCACGGCCGGTGAGGCTGTTCAGATCCTTCAGAAAGGAGCCGAGGACGCTGAAATTGTCTTCTACATTTACGTCGTCAACGATCACGAACATTTGGTGGGCGTGACCAGCCTTCGCGAATTGGTGCAGCAACCGACGGGTAGGGCTCTTCGTGATTTCATGATTCGGGACGTCTTGAGGGTCGGTGTCGACACCGATCAAGAGGACGTGGCTCGCATGGTCGCGCGTTATAATTTGTTGGCGTTGCCTGTGGTCGGCGAGAGCAACCATTTGGTTGGGATTGTGACCGTGGACGATATCATTGACGTGATTCGTCTGGAGGCGAACGAGGACGTCCTGCGCATGGCCGGCGCCTTGGAGCAGGACATCAGCCTTCATCGGTCGCCCTTTGCTTCCGCGCGTTCAAGACTCCCGTGGTTGATGCCCAGTTTTGTCGCCGGAGCCGCAGGCGTCTTCATCATATCGCGTTTCGATCAGACGCTGATGGAATCCATTCTTTTGGTGGCTTTCGTACCGATGGTGCTTGGGTTGTCTCGAAATATTGGCGTTCAGTCTGCGACCCTGACTTCGCGCGGAATCGCGATGGATTCCATCGGGTTTGGCAAGTGGAGGAAGGTGATCGGTCGTGAGACCTTGATCGCGATTATCTGCGGGCTTTTATACGGGCTGGTCGCCTCGTTGCTGGGTGGTTTCTACCTGCAGGCCGTGGGCGGCGTGTCCAAGGCCAGTGCCGCGACCTTTGGATTGGTCACTGGCCTATCGGTATTTTTTACGATGGTTCTGGCCTCTGCATTTGGGGCGTTTTTCCCCTTGCTGATGGTCCGTTGGAAGCTCGACCCAGCGCTGGCAACCGGCCCATTCTTCACCACGACGGTGGACGTGTTTTCGGTCGCATTCTACCTGACTCTTGCCACGTATTGGTTTGGTTAGGCGCTGGTCTTAGAAATGCGGCTTTGAGGTTGGCGTCGCCCCAGGCGATGTCTTTGCAGTTGAGCGACACTGAGTCGCTGACAACCGGTCCACACCGCCCCTAGGCGAAGGGTTGAAGCTTGCGTGCGAGCTCTCGAGACTCAATGATATTGTCTTCGATCGAGCAGTAGGTCCAACCACCGTAGCGGCCGATCGAAAACACTCCACGTGTTGCCAGAACGTCCGATACGTTGGCATGAAGGTCACGTGATTCTTGGGTGATATGCACGTACGCCGGATCGAGCACAACCTGATGGGAAGATACGAGCTTTTGTTCAGGCAGGATGAGCCCAAGCGTCCGCAACTCTTCAAGAACTTTGGGGAGTAGGGCGTCGGCGTCGGGCTCGCCGTGGCGATCGTAGCCTAGCTCGACGTAGAGACTCGTGCGCGAATCCCCCATGATATTGTCGTAGTATCCGACTCGGTAAAAAGACACGTTCGGGTCGGGAACGTAGACCCAGTGCACGTCTTCAATCCCCTTCGAATCGAAGCCGAGATTGAAGACCTGGACCTTGTTCCAGGTGAGCGCTGCGGAATCGTAGGGGAGATCGCAGATATCCAAGAAGTTCGGCAGCGGCGCGGAGGAAACCAGAAATTCGAACGAGATTTCGCGTCCCTTCGTCGTGGTTGCCACCTTACGTCTCAGATCAACGCTGGCGAGTCCTTCGCCAAG
>JBFFMO010000157.1:0-7612 GCA_041554035.1 Allomicrovenator sp.
CTGCCAAGATAAGAAAGGCCGAGTGGCAGCAGTTCCGCGCGGACTATGCATGGGCGCCGAAACTTCAGTCCACCTTTGCGTTCTCGCTGGTGCCTTCAGATGTCGTTGTCGACGACTTTGGGAACAGCCTCGATAAGTACGTGAACTTGAATTTCGGCCCGTACCTGCGCAACGACACGAAGGTCGTGATTCCGCTCTACACCTTCGATCGAATCAGCATCGCACAAGATCTGGCCGCGATCGGCGTCGATGTGGCGCGACTCCGAGAATTTGAGTCCGACCTCGACATCACGTTTGAGGTCCATCGAGCGTATTACGCGGCTCAATTATCCCAGGCTTTCTCGGACATCCTGAAGGAAGTCTCGGATATTCTTAAACCCAAGCTCGCCGAGATGGCCGAAGACCGGGAGTTTGGTGGCACTTCGTTTTCCACCAAAGACTTCCGCAAACTCCAGATCGCTGATGCCGAGTTCGACGGTCGGGTCATTGATAATCAGAAGCTTGAATTGCTGGCGACTGAAGGCCTTCTCTATTTTACGGCCATGAAGACGCCGTTCTCGGTTCCAGCCTTGAGCGAATCACAGAAACTGATTCCGCCGGAACCTGTGGCTCATTATCTGGATCTGGCTCGGCAGTTTCGACCCGACCTGAAACTTCTGGCGAAAGCGCTGGAGGCCCGCGGTCTTGCAGTCGACATGGCTCGTTCGAATTTCTATCCAAACCTGGCTTTTGCCGCGAGTTTTGGATTTGGGCTCTCGACGGAAACTCTGGGATTAAAAGAGGTATGTCGCAAGCCCTCCGCGGACGCGGAGTGCATCGACACCACTGACCTCTACGCACGCCCGTATTCAAATCCTCTGGACTTCCTGAGCGTCACATTTGGTCTGGGTTTGGAGTGGAATATCGACGTCGTGCAAACCTATGGAAAATTCCGCGAAGCGGACGAGGAGCTCGCCGAAACGCGCGCGCAGCGCGATCGTGCTCTTGGCGCTATCGAACTCGATATCAAACGCCTGCATAGCGACGCTCAGGCCGCCTACGACAAGGTTCAAGCCAACGAACGGCGTCTGGATGCTGCCCGAAGGTGGCGAGACCAATTTGGACTTTCAGTGCAGACCGCTGGAGCGGATATTGCGGACGGAATCGATCCCTTGCGTGCACACGTGGAGGCGCGCGTGGCCTTGCTGCAAGCGCGCTACGACTACTTCGTTGCACAGGCAGCCCTTGCCAAAGGTGTGGGCGTTCACGACATTCGTTGAATGAAAGACGGCCCACGTCGTCAAAGCGTACGTGTTAGAGCCATGGAGAATTAAAATGAAATACACCAAAGTGATCCCATTTCTCGCAGCCTCGCTGCTCCTCATCAGCGTTGAAGCTTTTGCAGGCGCGCCCACCGATTCCGTCAAATTGACGACCGAGGCGGTCACAAAGCTGCTCTCAGGAAAGGCGACCAAGAAGCGAAGTGCAGATCTGCGCAAACTCATCGACAGCGCCGTCGACTTTCGCGAGTTGGCGGCCCGCTCTCTGGGCAAACACTGGGAAGCTCGCACCGAGGCTGAAAAACAAGAGTTTCTCGATCTGCTTCAAGAATTGATCCGTTCCAACTACGAGACCCAGCTTGAAGGGCGCGTCCTTGGGAAGGACTACAAGATCGAATACGTCGAAGAGAAGACTCGTGAGACCCGCGCGATCGTGAAAACGATGTTGGAAGTGCGCGGCGAGAAAAAGCCGATCGACTACAAGCTCAATCAAAAAGAAGGCGCCTGGTCGGTGTTTGACGTCGTCATCGACGATATCTCCCTTGAGGAGACCTACCGTGATTCATACGTTGAAATCATCGAGGAGGAGGGCTGGAGTTCGCTGATTCAGCGAATGAAAGACAAGGTCGCCGAAGTTCACGCGAAGGAAAAAAAGAAGAAATGATCCCAGCCCCACTTCATTTTGAAGTGTAGGGCTCGAATGGGACTTTCTTTGCCTTGAGGTGCTGCTCGATACTCTTCAGCAGTTCCTTGGAGGCAGCATCAGAGCTGTCCAGCTCCAGTGCAGCGATAATCTTCTTGTGCGCTTCACTCCAGTCTTCTTTTCGCTTGCTACGCGACAGACGCGTGGCCTCATTGCGGTAGTTATAAGCAAGCGTGGACGCGATGTGGCTCAGCGTAGGCTGAGCCCGCTCGAATGCCTGAGTGTCCTTGGGAATCTTGAGCAAAGTCGCCTGAGCTTCCTCGTGGCGTCCTTTCTCGAGCAAATGCTCACCGTCTTCCAAGAGCTCAAGAGCCGTCGCTTCGTGAGTGGCCTTAGCCTTGAGCGCGATCACTTCGGTTGCGTCCGGTTTCAACGCCAGAGCATCTTCGAAAGAGACCAATGCACCGCGCCAATCTCTGCGGTCGGACTTTTCTTTGCCGAGTTGCACATGATGAGCAACTTGCGAATCGACCGTCTCGGTGATTGCCGGCGTGGAATCCGCTTCCTTTTGTTCTTTGAACGAAAAGATGCCGAATACGATCACGGCGCCCACCGCCAGTCCCATCAAGACCAGAACGACAACCATCATCCCGATCGGGATAGCGACCCCTGATGAGAGAGAACCGGCGTAATCCGAGGGGTTGATCTTGGTTTCACCCGCGACAAAAACGAATTCGATATTTCCGAAATGTACGCGATCGCCAGGCTGCAGCGTTTGAGCGGCCTTAAGCAATTTCCCGTTGAGTCGAGAACCGTTCGAAGAGCCCAAGTCCATCACGGTGTACATATCACCCTGACGCATGATCTTGGCGTGATAGCGAGAGATAGACGTGTCCGAGAGCAGGATGAAATTATCATCCGTTCGACCAATCGTGTTCTCCGACTCGCTCAGATTAAACTCTTCGCCAGCAAAGCTGTCGTTGATTCGCACCAGTTTGTGGCTGGTGTTGTCGTCGGAGATGAAAAGGGTCTGAAGGACATTAGGCCGGCCCTGATCAGGCCTCTTGTACTCAAGATACAAGTAGAACTCGCCGACCCGAATCTGGGACGCCGTACCAAGGTCGCGTTGTTTCACAACACGTTGGCCGTCGACCAAGACTCCGTTAGCGCTGCCCAGGTCCTCGATATAACAACGCCCTTGATCGATGAAGATCTTGGCGTGCTGCCGCGACACCGAGGCCGAAGCCAGAACGACGTCGCAGTCGTCCTGACGACCGACGATATACGAGCCGTGGTCGAACGAGAACCTGTTGGCAACCTGACCGTTGCCGTCCTCAATTGTGAGTGTGAACATAGCCTACCGTGCGGTAATCACTCGCGAAAGATGCCGAAATCAACATCGACCCCAGCGTGACGAAGGTCTTCGTAGAACATCGGAACATAGCCGGTAGGATGGAAGCCCCCGCTGGCGCCCTCTGCACGGAAGTAGAAGATGTCATTGACGCGGAAAGCGTCGAGGTCAACACCTTGGACTTCCGAAATCTGCTGAATGCGGAATCCGCCTTCCCGACGTCGATTGACAACGACGACCAGGTTCACTGCGCGCGCAATTTGCTCTCGCAGGCCACGAGGAGACACATCTCGACTCCCAAGAACACAAAGGCTCTCAAGTCGACCAAGGGCATCTGTGGCACTGGTTCCGTGCATGGTTGCAAGGCTTCCCTCGGTTCCAGCAGCTGCCGATGTCACCCAGTCGTAAGCTTCTGGCCCGCGGACTTCATCCATGACAATCCGCTGTGGATGCATGGCGAGCGCGGTTCGGACCAAATAGCGGCTATCGTATCCCGTGGCGGGATTCGCCTCGAGACGGACGCCGCCGCTTGGAAGAGCGAGATTGGCATTATCCTCAATGCTGATGGCGCGCAGGCCATTGGGCAACTCTTGGAGCAGGGCGGATAAGAGCGTCGATTTGCCCGCGCTGGCCGGTCCGGCAACGATCACCGAACGGCCACCGAGAATCGCACGTTCAAGGAATTCTTCCATTCCCTGAGACATCACGCCTCTTGAGGTGAGCTCCTCAAGTGAAGGGTGCTCGATCGCTGGCTTGCGGATCGTGATCACGGGGCCATCGACGGCGATGGGAGGCATCACAACATGCGCCTTGGTCCCATCACTGAATCGAATCTCGTCGGCCATGATTTCCACTTCACGTGGACCAAGAAGCCTGTAGCCCGCCACAAGAAGAAGGCTCGGATGAGAAAACGCGCGACGAGCTGAAATCAGCTTTCCGTCACGACGGATCAACACCCGATCGTAGCGATTGACGTAGATGTCGCGAATCGCTGGATCATCAAGATAACTCTCGATCGGTCCAAGACCCACGCATTCACTGGTCAAGACTTGAGTCAACTCCGCGTGATCAACCCGAGGGCTCACCGTACGCACGGCGTTCTGGACTGCGGTCTGCAGTCGCTCGCGATCCTCGGGCGAACAAGGATAGTTCAACGGGAGATCTTGGATCCCAATCGTCTCAAAGAGCACCATGGCCACGTCGTACTGGGCAGCATGGAACTCAGCATCGAATTCTGAATCGACGTCGTTCGTCGTCATCATCGCGCTGGCGCCACCGCGGCTTCGTGCAACAGCCTGCGCAACAAGGCGGTCTCCTGGGCGATCCACGGTCACATCGTCATTCTGACGGACCTGGAATCCAGAATCTCGACTTGGCCGCTCGCCAAGGTCCTGAGGTACTTGAGGCTCGGGCGGGGCGGGTGAACGTGGAACTGCCTCAACCCGCGGTGGGGTGATCAGCGGCTCGATGTCCAAGTCCGGCTCGATATCAAGATCCGCAAGATCGATGGGCGGAAGTGCACTCACTGGAGGTCCTGGCGGCGGTGGCGGCGGGGGTGCCGCTGCTGCCTGGCCATGAGCCTCTAGTTGAAGCACAAAGTCGCCTATATAGACCTTGTCTGAATCGGTGAGCGGTTGCTCCCCCGCGATTTTCCGACCGTTGACATAAGTCCCGTTCGTTGAACCGAGGTCGGATACCGAAAACCCACCATCTTGCAACACAATCCGTGAGTGCTTCTTGGAAACGTTGCCCTTAGGTAGGACAATATCGTTTCCTTTCATGCGCCCGATCGTGATCTCTGCTTTAGAGAACTCGAACGTGGACTGTTGCCCTCCCTTTTCACTGACGATAACGGTGAACATGGGCGGAAGAACCTCCGTTTCAGGTATTCTGGCTAAAAATTCGTTGGGACACTCTAAACTCTATTGAGCGTATCGCCAACGTGCCATGGCCGGGATCGTGTCAGAGGGGGCAAAATGTGTCAAGAAATGCGACGCACGAGTCATTTTCGCGAAATGGCGTAAAATGACGAGATCCGCCAATTCTCACTCACTTTTTGACCGTCTCACTCTCTCCCGAACCGGTTTCGACAGATTCACTGTCAGAATCAATAGTTGATGACGTTCCATCGGTGCCGTTTTCGGCCTTCGCATCAGCCTTCACAACAGCTTCTGCCTCAGCCTCAGCGGCTTCTGCAGCCTTGACCGTGGCCTCTGCCTTGATTTCCGCGGCTTCTGCAGCTTTGACCGTGGCCTCTGCCACTGCCTCAGCGGCTTCTGCAGCTTTGACCGTGGCCTCTGCCTTGATTTCCGCGGCTTCTGAAGCAATCACTTCTTTGCGCACAACTTCCATTGCTGCGGTCTTCTCTTTGAACCGAGGGTCTTCCATCACCGGGAGCGGAAGGCGGTCAAATACCGTCGGATCAACGGTCGTGTATTGCGGGTCGTAGAGGTGACATTTCACCAAATGACCCTCGCCAACCTTATGAGTCGCCGGTTCCAAAGTATCGCACGGCTTGAATTTGGCCGGGCAGCGCGTATGAAAACGGCACCCCGATGGCGGATTGATAGGTGAGGGGACGTCGCCCGCCAAAATCACTCGCTGAGCCCGTCGTCGTGGATTTGGGTGCGGAATCGCGGACAGGAGCGCCTGAGTGTAGGGATGTCGCGGCCCTTCAAAGAGGTCGTCACAACCGGCCATTTCCACGATTTGCCCCAGATACATCACGGCAATGCGATCTGAGATATGCTTCACGACCGAAAGGTCATGCGCGATGAAGAGATAACTGAGGTTAAACTCCTGCTGCAAATCTTGAAGCAGGTTGATGACTTGCGCCTGTACAGACACGTCGAGCGCACTGACGGCCTCGTCACACACGATGAATTTCGGATTCAAAGCCAACGCACGAGCAATGCCGAGTCGTTGCCGTTGTCCACCCGAAAACTCGTGGGGGTAACGCGTGATGTACGAAGGTTGAAGACCCACTCGTTCCAGCAAGCCCTCGACCATCTCGCGGCGCTGGTCGCCCTTGGCAATCCCGTGAAACTCGATGGCTTCGCCGATGATGCTCTCGATGGTCATTCGAGGATTCAGACTGGAGTACGGGTCCTGGAAGATGATCTGCATGTCACGGCGAGCCGCGCGCAGTTCTTCCCGACCGAGTTCGAAAATGTCCCGGCCTTCGAAAATTGCCTGCCCGCCCGTGGGCTCAAGCAAACGAAGCAAGGTTCGCCCCGCTGTGGTTTTGCCACAACCTGACTCTCCGACGAGTCCCACGGTTTCATTGGCGTTGACCGTGAAGCTCACGTCATCAACGGCTTTGACCTGACCCGCGACGCGACCCAGAATTCCCTTGGTGATAGGGAAGTACTTCTTGAGGTTTTTGACCTCCAGAAGAGGTGTTTGTGTAGCCGTCATTCTCTGTCTCTCGTGACTCAGGCGGCCGTTCCCGGCTTGGTATCATACTTGAGTTTCCCAGAACGCACGTCGTCTGCGTACCAGCAGGCGACCATGTGGCCAGGATCAATTTCGACATTCGGTGGTTGTTCCGAACACTTTTCCGTCGCAAAGGGACAGCGTGTTCGAAAACGACAACCGGTCGGGAAATCTTGGGGGCGCGGAACCATCCCAGGAATCACATAAAGGCGGTCGCGCTCTTCTTCATCCGCCTCAAAGCTTGGCAAGCTCTTGAAGAGGCCAAGCGTGTAAGGATGGGCAGGGCGTTCGAAGAGCGAAAAGACGTCCGCGTATTCGACAATCTTTCCGGCGTACATCACAGCCACGTGGTCACAAGTTTCAGCGACAACACCCAAATCGTGAGTGATGAAGAGAATCGACATGCCAAACTCAGCCTTGAGCTCGTTGAGGAGTTCAAGGATCTGGGCCTGAATCGTGACGTCCAAAGCGGTCGTCGGCTCATCTGCAATCAGCAGTTTGGGCCGACACGCCAGCGCCATCGCGATCATCACGCGTTGTTTCATACCGCCCGACATTTGGTGGGGGTACTCGTCAATGCGTTGATTAGGCGATGGGATGCCCACTCGCTCCAGCATCGAGATGGCCAATTTTCGGGCCTCTGGATACTCAAGCTCCTGGTGCAACGTGATGGCTTCCACAATCTGGTCGCCCACGGTGAACACAGGGTTCAGGCTGGTCATCGACTCCTGAAAGATCATCGAGATGTCGTTTCCACGAATCCCTCTCATCTCGTCTTCCGAGAAGTTCACGAGGTTCTTGCCCTCGAAAAGGATCTCTCCGCCCACGATTTTGCCCGGTGGGCTTGGAATCAGGCGCAGGATAGAGAGCGCGGTCACGGATTTACCCGAGCCGGACTCGCCGACGATTCCGACGGTTTGCCCC
>JBFFMO010000158.1:0-7602 GCA_041554035.1 Allomicrovenator sp.
ACTGCGTTTTGCGCTTTTGACCCACGGTTTTCCGCTGGCCGACGTCTCGGGTAAGGCCGAGGTCGACCGAGTTCAGCACTCCGCGCGTTGCACCTTCAATCTGGTACCGGGACCTACCGCAACCATCGGTGACGTGAGGTTCGAGGGACTCGTCGATGTTCCTGAGGATCAGGTGCATCGTGAAATTGAGTTTCTTTTAGGCGAGGCCTATTCGCCAGCCCGTGTGGCTCAGATGGAAAACGCGGTCAAAGGCCTGCAGGTTTTCCGTTGGGTTTCGGCGGTCCCGGCGACTGAGGTCGTCGATGGCAAAACCACGATCTTGATTCGTGTTTCCGAAGCCGACCCGCATAGCGTTCGAATTGGGGCGGAACTCGAGGTCGATACCGTGCGCTGGCAGGAACAGGTTCGAGCCGGCTACACACATACCAACGTTTTTGGGGAACTCACGCGGCTGGACCTGCAGTTGGTGCTTGGTTGGGCGCAATTGCCCAACCCCTGGGACACTGATTTGCAGGGGCCGGTGGTCTTGGTTCGGCCTGAATTCAGCAAAAAGGGCCTGCTGGAGCGCCACCTGATGTGGTCGCTCGCCCCGCAATTCAGACTCGATCTCGAAGAAGGTTATCAATACTACTCGGTGGGCGACCGCTTTGGGGTTTCGAGGTGGTTTAAGGGGATGTATCGGCTCGGCCTGAATCATACCGTCGACTACGTGAGTTTTTTCAACCTTTCGCCCGAACTCGACGTGAATTCGTCGCTGCTCGGCCGCGATTTTCGTGACCCTTATTTGCTAAGCATTCTGGAGTCACAGGCGGCTGCCTACTTTGTTGATTCGATCACCAAACCCAAAAATGGTGCGATTATTGAAGGCTCGTTTGGGGTCGCTGCGTCTCAAATTGGCTCTGATTTTGATTTTCACCGAACGGCTCTTCAACTGCGCGGTTACTGGAGCCCCGTTGATTGGTTCCAACTCGCGTCGCGGGCAAAAACGGGGCTGATCGTGCCTTTCGGCCAGAATCCGTCGGTTCCCTTCAATAAGCGGTTTTATCTTGGCGGGGCTTCTTCGGTTCGAGGTTGGGGTTCGCGTCGACTTTCACCGCGCTTGGAAGAGTGCGATGTGGATGGGAATTGCGACTCGATCCCGGTGGGTGGTTACACCATGGTTCAAGGAAATCTAGAGCTGCGATTTCGGGTCGTGAAGCCCCTGTGGTTGGTGGCCTTCGCCGACGTGGGTGACGTTCAAAGTGAAAAATTAACGTACAAGTTCGAGGAATGGAATTACTCGGCCGGCCCCGGAGTGCGCCTGGACACGCCACTTGGACTGGTTCGTCTCGACGCAGGTTTTAGGTTGAACGACACAGGTGTTTACCCCGACGAAAGGGCGTGGGGAATCTACCTCGGTTTGGGAGAAACACTATGAGAACGACATTTCTTTGGGTGTTTATTCTGTGCTTTTCGTCCCCGGTCTTCGGCCAGTCGGTCGATGCTCCGCCCGCCGAAGCGCCAGTTCAGGACAAGCCCGCGGCCGTCGAGGCCGCAGCCAGTTTCAAAGTTGCTATCGCTGATTTCGTGGCAGGAACCCCATTCGAGGGCGTGTCGGGCGTGATCGACGTCAAGATGAGTGGCAGCGCGCCCAAAAACGATATCATTACCGTGTTGGATGTGTCGTGTGACTCGATACGAGTCGGGAATTTCCCGGTCGGCACGCTGAAGGGGACCTGGCGGCGTTCCAAAGTGTCCACACAGTCGCGGTTGCAATTGCAGATCGAAGGCGTGCTGGGAAGCGCTCAGCTCGTACTGGAGGCCGACTTGGATCTCGACCTCGTGGCCAAAACCATCACATTGCGGGCCGGGCCGATTCGGGGCGCGTTGACGATGCGTTTGGCGGATATCGCAGGCATCACGTCAAAATGGGGCAAGGCGTTATCTGGCCGCATGCTCTTGGATATGTCGATGTCTGGGGTGGCGGAATCGCCGGAGTTTTCGGTGCGACTTCACCTGGAAAATGCCGAGCTGAATGGCCAGGAAATCGGGGATTTGCAGGTCGACTGGGTTCACGCAAAAGAGTCTCAGATCGGGTGGCGTTGGATGAACGCAGGTCGAGCTGTGATTGACATGAGCGCCACGCTTCCTTTGAGCTTTGACGCTGTGGCACGCGAAGTCGTGTTGCGAAGGCAAGACCCTCTGAGCGTCACGGGGAAAGTCCTCGGCCTTGACTCGAGCCTGCTGAAGCCTTTCATTCGGCTGCCCCGCGGTCTGAAGCTTGGTCTTTCGGGGAACGTGAAAGCCGAAGGCACGTTGGATGCCCTGACGGGAAGTGGCCAAATCGACGGTGTGGCTGTTGCTGGCGGCATCTCTGCACCGCTGACGATCTGGTTTTCGAGCGTAAAACAAGCCCATCAAGTGGACGCAAATTGGGGTGAATTCCTAAACGCCCAGGTCAAGTCCCGGTTTTCATTGCGCAATTTTCTGGATGATCCCGAAGCGATTCCGCGTGCGCCCTGGGAGGGGAGCCTTCGATCCGCGATGCCCATTGCCGCATTGGCGGCCGTGTTTCCCAGTATCCACGACGCCAATGGCGTAGTGGGAGGGGAGGTCAAATGGGGAGGGGTCATTGAGGAGCCGACCTGGGAGGGTGAGCTCTCTATCGCAAAGGCCTCGTTCACGCATGTTGATCTTCATCGCCGCATCAAGGATGCCACGGGCACCGCGAAGTTCTCGGGGCAAAAGGCCGTGTGGTCGCTGGTCGGATCTGCGATGCCGGGCAAATTTGAGGCAAAAGGCACCGCAAGTTTTTCTCCGACCGGTGCGGAAACTGGCGAGGGTTTATGGGGACGTTGGAAGGCCGGAGCAGAAGCGGAATTGACGTTGAAGAGATTCCCCTTTGTGCAACGCGACTTTCCTTTTGGGCTCGTGGATTCAGATCTCAAGATGACGGGCGAGTGGACCAAAGTGGGTTCAAAAGTCTCTGTCGACGTTGGGAAATCAACGATCGATTTGATCGCGGAACAACTGCCCAAAACCAAGAGCATTCCCTTCAATAACGACATCGAGTTTGTCGATTCTACCGTGGATGCGACGACGGTGGGGCGCAAGGATTTGGGACTGACCATCAACGTCGAGAGCGTCAGGCTTGTGGGGCAGGGCACGGACATCAAGGTCGGTGGCACGGTTCACGTTCATCGCGAAGACGACATTGTGCACGTGAAAGGAGGCCTGGACACGGAGCGCGACGGGGTGTTTTCGCTCTTCGATAACCCGTTCAAAGTCACCAAAGGTCGAGTCACTCTGGCCGAAGGGAATTTACGAAGGGCGGCGCGCCTTGGGGAGGACGGCGCCCCTGAGCCGTCCGCGATGGAGCCGGTCATCGCGTTGGCCGCGCAGAGTGAAGTGGAGGGGACCTATGTGCTGGTTCGGCTGGATGGCGCGGTTCAACGGCCAACCCTGACTCTGGCGTCGCTTCCGGCGGTTCCCGAATACCAAATCATGACGCTTCTGGTGACGGGCCGGGTCGACGCCGTGGACGACAAGAACGGGAACGTTCGGAAGGCGGTCGCCAAGCTCGTTGAGCGCTATCATAACCCGTCATTGCAGCGTCAACTCTTCGATCGGCTTGGCGTGGATAAGGTTGGTCTCGGGTTCGCTTCGTCGATCACCAACCCCATTTTGACCCTGGGGAAACAGCTTAGCAAAACCCTCTATGTCGAGACGATCTATCGCCATGGCGCGCCGGCAGGTGTGAACATGATGGAAGGGCATATCGAAAAGAGAATCGCCAAACATTGGACGGTCGACACGACGTTTGGTGAAGCCGCTGAGGGCCGCTTTGGTGTGTTCTGGTGGTCGAAATTTGGAGGGCCTCCCATCGAAGAACCGGCGCCCGATGCTTGGGATAATTTGGCCCCACCCGATTACAGCGACGACGACGATGACGGCATCGCGAATCTTTTTGACCTTTGTCCCAAGGCTCCAGAAGACCTCGACAGTTTTGAGGATTCCGATGGGTGTCCGGACCCAGATAATGATGGAGATGGCATTGCCGACGTCGAGGACAGTGAACCCAACGTTCCTGAGACGTTCAATGGAAGTCTGGATACCGACGGCGCTCCTGACGACGCTCCAGCACGACTGGTGGACCTTCAAAGCAAAATGAAACCCATTTTGTTTGCGCGTAACGCGACCCGCCTCAGCCGAGCCGAGGTCCAGGTCATCGAGGCGCTGGGTGAAGTGATTCGCCGGCTTGGGCCCGATGTGCGGATTTTGGTCTTGGGCCATTCGGACGGAAAGGGCTCTCCCCAGACCAAATTTCGCGTGTCGCGTGAACGGGCCCAGACGGTTCGCCGTGCACTTATCAAGGCCGGAGTCTCTGCCAAACAGGTCAGCGTGGAAGGTCGCGGTGATTCCGAGCTTGTCGACAGCGCAGGCACTCCAGAAGCCGCCTCGGCCAATCGTCGGGTGGTTTTAGAGCTTTCGTTGCCGCCTGCCGAAACGACTGAACCTGCGGCTGTGCCCTAATCGAAATGGCCTGAGTCATCTTGCGGGCATTTCAAAAATCGAATATACGAATCGTATACGATCTGGATATGGGTCGTATTATGGAGGTGTTCGATGGGAATTGTGAATATCGATGACGAGCTGCACGATCAAATACGCAAAGCGAGCACAGTTTCGTTTCGCTCAATCAACGCACAGGCCAGTTTTTGGATTAGGATTGGCATGCTGTGTGAGACCAATCCCACGTTGAGTTTCAACGAAATCGTGCAGCGTGAACTCGCCGCTGCGGGCGTTGTGGTCGACCCGCTGACCGAGCACGCGGCATGACGAAGCGCCCCGAAGAAGTGTTGCTTTTGTCCGAGTCTGGGCGGCTTTTGGCTTCGGTTTTCGAGGTCCTCGATCGGACGTCGCTTGTTGGAAAATCGACTCTCGAAATTGACCAGCTTGTCGAGCACGTCATCGTTGATGACCTGCAAGCCAGACCAGCCAGCAAGGGGCAATACGGGTACGGCTTCGTCCTCAATTCTTCGGTGAATGACGTTGTCTGTCACGGTGTCCCCGCAGCGTCCGTTGTGCTGCGGGAGGGCGATATCGTCAATTTCGACATCACTTTAGAAAAGAACGGCTACATCGCCGATTCAAGCAAGACCTATCTTGTGGGTGCGGTCAAACCGGCCGCCAAACGATTGGTCCGGGTCGCCTATGAGGCGATGTGGAAAGGCATCCGTACGGTTCGCCCTGGCGCGCGGCTTGGCGATATAGGATGGGCGATAGAAAGCCACGCCAGACGCCATAACTACTCCGTCGTGCGTGAATATTGCGGACATGGAATCGGCAGGGAAATGCACGAAGAACCACAAATCCTGCATTTCGGCAGACCAGGAACCGGACTGATGCTACGCGAAGGCATGGTTTTTACGATCGAGCCCATGCTGAATCAGGGGCGGCGAAATGTGAAAACCGCTGCAGATGGCTGGACCGTACAAACCCGGGATGGCTCATTATCTGCGCAGTTCGAACACACCGTCGCCGTGACTCAATCGGGTGTTTCGGTATTGACGTTACGTTCGGACGAAAACTAGTCGACACGCTGTGTCTTGGGCAGTGTTGAAGCCAAACGGCGCGTTGGTTGTCTGAAGTTGAATCGTTGTGGCTTGGATGCGCATTGGTACAAGGGGCGGTTTCAGCGGATATGTTGACGTCGTGGGAAAAAGGTATCGAAATAAACCGGACACAAGACGAATAGAGGTCAGGGCTGATGGCAGAAAAAAAAGCGTTTAAAATCGGCTCCGTTTTGGTCGCTCCAAATTCCCGTCAGACTGTTGAATTGCCGGTTAGCGTTTTGTCGGACCACACCCCGATTACGATGTCGGTTCACGTGGTGAACGGGCGAAGACCCGGCCCTACCATGTTTGTCAGTGCGGCAGTTCATGGCGACGAAGTTATCGGCGTCGAAATCGCCCGGCGCTTGATGCGCGCTGAGGCATTGGATTCATTGCGTGGCACGCTCTTGATTGTGCCCATCGTGAATACTTTCGGTTTCTTGAACCACTCGCGGTATCTTCCCGACAGACGCGATTTAAATCGTTCATTTCCAGGCTCGCCCAAAGGCTCCCTTGCGGCCCGTTTAGCGCATTTATTTATGGAAGAAATTGTCGGCCGATCGGATTTTGGAATCGACCTGCATTCCGCCGCGATCCATCGAACCAACCTGCCTCAGATTCGCGTTTCTCCTTCAAAACCCGACACGCTCATGCTTGCAGAGGCTTTCGGTGCGCCCCTGATTCTTACCGCTAAATTGCGGGATGGATCGATGCGTCAGGCCGCTCAGGATGTGGGGGTCGATATGTTGCTTTACGAAGCGGGTGAGGGGCTTCGTTTCGATGAAATGTCCATCCGAGCCGGTGTGTCGGGCGTGTTGCGCGTGATGCGAGCGACCAAAATGGTTCCCGCGAAAGGCATTTCGAAGCCCAAAGAGGCGTCGGTTCGTGCCGAGTCCAGCACGTGGGTGCGCGCGCCTGTCGGCGGCCTTATGCGGACCTTTAAGACGATTGGCGAAGTGGTCAAAAAAGGCGAGGTTTTGGGAGTCGTCTCCGACCCTTTTGGGTTGATTGAAGCCGAGGTTCTCGCCTCGACATCGGGCCTGATCATCGGCCGCAGCAACTTCCCGGTCGTAAACGAAGGTGATGCGCTTTTTCATATCGCTTCCGTCAAGAGCGCGGACAAAGCCCAAGCCAAGCTCGACAGCATGGAAAGCCAGCTGGTGGCCGACCCGCTATTCGACGAAGACGAAATCATTTAGCTCGTCATTCGGACTGATGACCGATTTAGTCGATCAAAAACGGAAATTTGGAATCTGTGAATTTAGTCGCGAAAAACGCTGCTCTTGAGACAGGAAATCGCCCGGATTCTTGCGTACGAGAGTGTTAGTATGGGCAGGAAACCGGACCAAGGTCTACATGACGCCGCACGACCAACAAATTCAGGCTCAAGTAAAAAGGCATCGAAATTCTGTGTCGTGGATTTTGGCGCTGATGTGTGGATTTGGGTTCCTGCTTATGCCCAGCCTGGCTGCGGCCGAAGAGCCATTGAACCCCTCGGTGAAGTTATGCCTGCAGCCCTTAGGGGACCACGATAAACGCATGCTCACGGCGTCGGCCAAAGGCGTGGAGTATATTTATGGATTTGAGGTCGAAATCAGGCCCGCCCTGAAAATTCCCAAGAAAGCCTGGTACGCGCCGCGCAAGCGATATCGCGCTGAAATCCTACTCGACTATTTACGGCAGGATGTCTTGCCGCGCACCGAGTGCACCTTCATCGTTGGCTTCACGTCCCACGATATCTCGACGACCAAAGACGAACACAAAGACTGGGGGATTCTTGGGTTGGGAGAGGTCGGCGGTGTGGCAGCGGTCGTCAGTTCTAAACGCACGCATAAGCGGCTCAAAAAACCGCATACAGCCACCAGGCTGTAGATGAGCACCGAAAACCGCGGAAATTTGAACATGCCGCGGTTTAGCGCTGCAACAAAATGTCGCCGAGATTTTTACGGCTGACAGATCGGTCGCGGACGATCTTTGGGAGGCCTTGATGCGTAAGCATTCAGGCCGA
>JBFFMO010000159.1:0-7560 GCA_041554035.1 Allomicrovenator sp.
CCCATCCGAGTGGCCATCAGCTCATCGCCCATGCGCATCCACAAAAGCGCCTCCCATTGCCACGCAGTGCGCGATGATGCATCGGTCACACCTGTGGTCACGATTTGTTGACCGTCGACACCACAGAAGTCGGCGCTGGCGACCGGAGTCTGCAAGTCCCAACAGCCGTCCATGACGCTCTCGCTCACGGTGGCGCGTGGCGTCGTGTCGGGGTCTCCCGTCATGAACACGGTTGCAAATGGGCAGCCATCGATTTCATCCATGCCAGAAACGAACATTAACTCTTCGAGTCCCGGTGTCGTGGAGACTCCCACGTTCATGCGGCGGATGACCTGCGCCTTTTGAGCACGCTCATTGCGATGAATATAGGCCAGGGCGCGCTTGCGATGATGGACCGCTGAATTATTGTGCGCCACTCCACCAAGGGTCGTGATGTCGTTGGCACCAAGTTCGATCGTCGATTTGGCTTTTGCGGCGTTGCTAAGGTCAGCAGGTTTGATTCTGAAGTGGTCCGTCTTGCCACAAAAATTGTCGTCGCAGCCTGATGTGAAGCGAAGCCAAGAACTTGTCTCCGCATTCGGTTCAAACGACCAGCCGGGCAGTACGTTCAATTGAGCTGGGCCGTCGATGCCCGTGGCGGTCAGCGCCCAAACATGGAAGCCGGACTCGGTCTTGGTGTCATTGCGCGTGAACAAATAGTGCGTTGCGCTGTCCGCATCTTTCACGAGGCCCACGACTTCGCCACGGCCGGCGAGGCTGATTTCTCCGCCCATGATTCCAGGCCCGCTGATGCGCAAGACAGCTGGGCTAGAGCGCAAAGAGATCGCCAAGCTTGAGACGCCAAAATGTGCGGTGACTCCGCTTTTGTGCGACGCGATCAGGACTTCTGAATCCAATTCACGCTGCGAAATATTGAGGCCGTTTCGAGCGTATCCCAGAGTCACGGACGCGCCGTCGTTAATGGTTCCTGAGTCCGAACCGCTCAACGTAACGGGAGCCACAACCACGGCGTCGTTCTTCAGGTTGGCCGAAGGCGCCCAGGCGAATTCAGTGCTTATCTCTTGTCCGAAGCCGATTTTTGAGTCGAGAGTCGTTCCCACAAAATAGGAGCCAGTGCTGCCTGATGCGACGGCTCTTTCTTTCAAGAACGGGTATTGGGCCGACGTGAAAAAGCGTGGGCCCGATGTTCGGAAATGGCAGACATTGGTGGTCAGGACGCAGGTTCCGGGGTCACCACCTCGGGCCCATTTTGATGCGTCGGCTTTGATGCCTGCACTCGTCATGGCTGCCTGTGTGCCGAAGGTGCGCGGGGCGGCGATTGGCCAGGTGCGGATCTCTGGCATCAGCGAGTCGGCATCCACACTTGATAGGACGACATCGTTTGTACCGTCATCATCAAGGTCGATGGTCTCAACCTGAAATCCTTCTTCGGTGACGGCCACACCATCTACCTGTACGGTTTTTTCGGCCAGTCCAGCCTCGCCGCCGCTGAGCAGCGCCGTTCGGATTTGGTGTTCGCCAGCTGGGCCTGTTTTTCCAAAGGTCCAAGCGTAGACGTCACCTTGTGCCACAGCATCCTGGGCATCTGAAGACGCATCAAAATCGCGCATTAATCCGACTTGAATCGCGCCGCTTGCGTGGCTTGATGGAAGACTTTCCGCGATCTTGTCCAAGGCCGAAACCTGCAATAATTTGCCGTTCAGGCTGTCGGTGACGACCGTCGAAAATACGTCTTTGCCCAAGGCCTTGCCACGATACAATACAAACGCTTCGGCCGGGGCATCAGCGGCGAGTCCTGGGGCATCGACGTACTCGAACCCGATGAGGTCTTCCGGATTGGCAAATGGACCCGTTGAACTGTCGAAGGTCTTGCTGGCACCCAAAACGCCATCCGTGATTTGCCCAATCACGATGCGAAGCGTCTTTGTGGCCGGGTCAATTCCTGTCCAATAGGCGCTCTTGACGATCCCGCCCGGACGTTTACGAATATGAATGTCGTTTCGTTCGATGGCTTGGTCCGCAAGATCAACACCGACCGGCATTTCTTTCAAGGGTCCGGCCGTTCGATTGGGCCCCGAAAAAGACTGGATGCCAACGACCTTGTCCCAGCGCCACATCACCATGAGGTCCAACGCACCGTCGCCGTCGACGTCAGTGAGTTCAGTGTCAACGATCACGGCGTTTTGATTGGGCGGCGTGGGGTTGAACGCCATGATTTCAGACCAGTTGGCGTCGACTTCGGCCACAGTCTGATGATTCACAAAACTGACTTCACTGCCTTCAGACAGGATGAAACCGTTCTCGCCTGCTGGCTTGAAACTCACCGAGACCGGCCCTGCGATAAACGCGTGCGGTGGGATCTCAAAGTCAACGCTCGTTGCGCCAGCATTCAGCGGAAGCACGCCGGCGGCTTCAACGATCTCTCCGTCAGGGTAGGTGAACTCTGCAGAAATTTCTGCTTCAGTGTCCGTGCTCATCCCATCGCATTCGAAGTCGAAAGTGATGACGCCGCCCTCGGTGGCGGGGATCGTGTACGGGGCCCAAGTGGTCGAGCGACAGGTGTACAGATTGGTCAGGTCACGCTCCGCGTCGAACCCCGCGTCGCTCAGGTCTCCGCCCATGTCCGACACTAAGTTGTTCGTCGTATTATTCGTGGCGTTATTGGTCGTCACGTTATTGGTATTATTCGCGTTATTTGTGTCGTCGTCTTTCGGACCGCATGCAGCGGTGGCCGAAACGAGTATGCCTGCGAGCAGGTATCTGCGCATGAATTCTCCAAAATTGATGATTGCCGGGAGGTTTTAGCCCATCACCAAACACGAATCAAATCCGAAGGGCAGGGCGGCGCATGCTGGTCGGGGTTGGGGTTTCGGTGTAGATCTTCGACACGAATTTTGAACGGGATTTTGATGCCAGACCAAACCAGAATTGTTGCTCCCTATTTCAAGCCACGCATGGTCCGTTTTGAGGACGGCAGCTCCGTCGAGGTCCCCGAAGGCTGGGTGCTGCTTCCGCCAGGAGACGCCGGCCTGACTCGTCGTGTGAAGGCCGCAGGCCCCACGTGGACGGTGATGCATAAGAAGGGCAAGCGTATTACTTCGGCCGGCGTCTGGGCGCCCGAGGCCACAATTCTGCGCGAACAAACCAAAGTGGAAGCCGAACGCGAAACACCCGAGTATAAACGAAAACAAGTTCAGGCTGCGGCCCGGCGTGACCGCGACCAAGACGCCTACGAAATCGAATTTAACGATTCTATTTTAGATTTTCTAAAATTCCCGGAAAAACACTCGGATATCGCTTCGCAGCTGGCTGAGGCCGTGACCAAACACGCGATTCCAGTGGGCAGCGGAACGGTCGCCCGCACCAAAATGATTCCCATCGAAAAGCGCGCAGAAGCTGCCGTCATCGCCTGGATGCGTCATCAGACCACCGGCTACGACGACATGAAGATTGCTCGCGTTAAGGGAAAACGCCGGGAAGTTCGAGGCGAGTTGGCCGGGATTTCGCGGAAATTGCTTGAGGGCTATCGTCGCGGTCAAGACGTCGACCCGGAGACCTGTCCGCTGGCCAAAGGGCTCAAGAAAGCGACGACCTAAAAAGACCAGCCGACATTCAAATTCAGGAGTGGAAGGATGTCGCTGTCTTCGCCCTTCGCCGTGTTGGTGCCATCCGTCGCTTCAGCACGCGCCACCATGTATTGAAATCCCAATTGGGCATCAAACGTAAATCCAATATGGGTCGCGATTTTGTAGCCAATGAAGGGCCCAAGCGCCAGTCCGGCCCCCGACACCGTTATGGACGACTCTCCATCACGGTCAAGATAGAGGTAAAGGGCTTCCGCTCCGACCTGCATTCCGTGCTCAAAGTCACCCAGAAGATAGTAGCGCCCTTGGGCTCCCACTTCGTACGCGGTGTAGGTTTCTTCGGCGACAAGACCTGAGGCTTCGCTGGTGATTTTGCCACCGCCCAGGATTAACGCCGCGCTCAAGTCGTTCATGATGGCGTATTCCCCCGTCAATTCGACGATGGGGAGGACCAAGTGGAGCGGCGAGACGGTGAGGCTGAATCGATGCGGCGTCGATTGGATGGGTTGGCTTTGATTCGCTGGCGTCGAAGGCCGGCCTGAATCCTGCGCGGAGGCCATCGTTGGAATTAGGAGACTAAGGGCAATCATCAAAAATCTATTCATTTCCATTCCTTCAAAAGTTGCAGGGAGGATAGGGTGCGCACGAAAAATTTGCACCATTGATAAGGTGTCGCAGATTTTTTTCTGCCTTGGAAGAGCCAGTGTCTGGGCGCGGACGTGATAGAGCGCGAAAAGGACAGCGCATCCTAGGGTTGGCACAAGAGTTGCGAATCGATGCGGTGGAATATCGACTTTGAATCGCAATCTTTTGTGAGTTCTGGGAGCCCCATCATGTCCTTTGCACAATTTGTTCGTGCCTCGCTCTTCTTGTCCGTCATTTGGGGGTTTTCTGCCTGTGACGGATCGTCTTCGAATCCGCCCGACGTGGTCACCTGCCCTGAGGCCGAAGAAGCCGTGCTCGCAGCTTGTTGCGAGGGCGGCGCGGATCACGGTGACGGCCAGGGGCTTGCAACGAGTACCGTGACCTACGAGGACTGCGACACCGGTGAACCCGTCACCGTCGAGTGTGTCGAGGCCTCGACCCTTCCTGAAGACCAGGTCATCGAGGAAACTCAGCAGAGTGGCGGAGAGATGTCGGTCGAGTGTCAGGACGCCATTGAGGACGCCAAAGCGACTTGCCCTGGCTACGACCCCTCAAGCGAAGCCGGCGCCTTGGAGTGTCCTGGGGACACCGACATTGTCGTTCTTCCAAGCTGTAAAGAATTGCAGGCGATGGCAGATATCACAGACCGCTGTTCGCTCCTTGATTCGCGAGGCTGGGAGCCGATTGGCATCGAGGAAGCTCGCCAGTTGCGCGGTGAAATCAAAACCGGCCCGGACGAAGTCACGTTGAGCAATCCTCCCGGGGCGGAAGAACACGATGACGGCATGGAGCCTCCAGATCTTTCGGCCACGATTCGCGACCCAAACCGTCTGTTGACCTCGTTGCGTCTTGAGGTTCCCGGCAATTTCTTGCGCTACCAAATGACCGAAGGACCCTTGCGCGCGGGGTTTGAAGTCGCGAACGAAATGGACGGATTTGTCTGTGACCCGGACAACCTGAAATGTTCGATCAATCCGCTGGCTCTTGTGGACCTAACCGATGCCATTCCCATGAAAAATGGCCTTTCGGCGAATTTTAATCCGGTCACGATTAACGGACTTAAGGCCTATCGTCTGGAAAACCTGAAATACTCGTCGGTGGTCGAGGTGACATGGGATGGACACGTCGACGTGATGGCAAAACCCATCGAACTCGACCTTGGCAGCGACAAGACTCGTTTGTCGTTCTTGCCGATGCATATGCCCAATGATGGATTGGGGGCCAATCAGTCCAATTCTTACCCGCTCACCGATATTCAGTTTCCAGATCGCCAGCGAAACATGCTCGATCAGGCGTTGATTGTGACCCATTTGGACGAGGCCACATGTTGGGCTTTCACGCAAAACCCAAGCTACTTGACCTACGCCCAGCCGACTCGATGCAATTGCGGAGTCGGTCCTAACGAGTTCGGCTATTGCGTCACGGAACTCTCCCCGAGGGGCCAACCAAAATACGATTTGCTCGCCTACGCCACGACGACCGAACACGCATTCTTGGCCCTATGCAACGACCCGGTTTCCATCAAACCGCTGCCCTATAAATACTTGTTCGAGGCTGCCGAAGCCGGAAACGACCCTGATTTGATCAACATGAAAATAACCTCGACGTTCATGAATTATTTTCAAGGATATGGCACGAACGAGTTCACCAAAGACGTCGGCGTGGCTCAACAAGACGTGATTGATTTTGGGTGTTCAGGTCGACTTTCTAAATACGCACGTGTCGGGGACCAAGTCGTCTACACGTCGGCATCGGCGACGACGACCACGGGCCAAGGGGCGTCGTCTGCGGCAGGTGTGGAGCTGCTCACCACGTTGGGTATGGGCGGCTTGGACGTCGAAATCACCTCCGGGAAGGTGAAATTCACGGTTCCCGTGGTGGCCCATTTTGAAGAGTGGGTGAAAAAGAAATTTGGCAAAGTCATCGGCTGGATTCTGAAATGGGTTCTGAAAATTATTTCTGGAATCGTCGATGTGGCGGCCAGTTTCGACATGCCGCCGGTGGGCCTTCCGAACGCTGCGTCAGTGCGTTTGGATCCGTTGACGTTAAGTGTCCATGCGGTGTTGTCGCAGGTCACAACCTCACCAACCGCGCAACAGGGATTTGCGTATGGAGTGAGGCGAATCACCACAAATGTACCCGACATCGAAAAGAACGACTGGTGGCTCGACGTGAAATGGGATGCACCAAATTGTGATGCCCTGACCAGTTCTAAAACTAATTTGCTCGAGAAATTCAAAGCACTGATTGGTTGTCCTTTGGATGTTTTGGCAAACACAGCGGCTCAGGTGCTCTCGCCCGTGACGACCTTCCTGTCGAAAGAAATTCTGGAAGGGCTTCTTTTCCTGACTTATGAGTTGAATGACGCGCTCTTTGATTCGATCGTGACGTCGGTTAAGAGCATGGAAAACGGCAATATCGTGGCGCAATTGCTCAAGGATGCCGGCGGAAATCTACTCTTTGAACCCTATTATTTGCAGGAAATGGGAGACCCGGTGAAAGCCTCGGTGGGCTCGTTGCCGCCCATTCTGGCCACCGCGTGTGGCGTTGCCCCCAATCCAGCGATTGCGTGCGCCCTGATGCATCTGATGATGGGCAACGGATTGGTTCAGGCATCGGCCAATACCGAGCTTCTGCGTGTTGGTGCAAAAACACATTTCCGCTCGATGGACGAGTTCGAGGATGAAACCCCGTCCTATTGTTTCCCACCCATTCGTTATTGTGTGGTCGGTGATAATCCACCCGGCGCAGCGCCGTTCACGGCGGCTCAGCGTGACGCGTCGCAAGACCTGAATGAGGTCGATGTGGCCGAAGCCGGTGGACTTGATTGGCATCACCAATGTGCGATTTTTGCCGACTTTAAGGCCAGAGCCACCGGCCAAATCGTGACGCCTTCAGCGACCTATGAAATCGCGGTGCGGCCTTCGGCAAGGACTCAAACCTTGATGAACGAGATCTTCGTATGTCGCAATTCAGCCTATTGCCATCCCACAGCGGAACCCAACCATATTGCCGAGCGTGCCGAATTGGCTGCGTGTTCGTTGCGTGGTGATGTTTGGGGCCATGTGGCGGGAAGCGCCGATCCCTACACCAACGAGCTCTTTCTGCTCACCAGCGTGACCGATCCGACGGGTCTGGCGGCCTTGAAAGCAGTCTGGGACGCCTACATGACGAAGACGGCCCTTGGCGATGTTGGGAATACGTTTCTGGAACTCACTGAATTCGCGGCATCATGTCAGGCAAAACTTGTGAATGCAGGGTATCCCGCCCCGCCGGAAACCCGCCCCATCAGCGATTTTACAACCGACGTGCCCTACGAGTGTGCGCCCAC
>JBFFMO010000160.1:0-7552 GCA_041554035.1 Allomicrovenator sp.
CACTCGTGGACGAAGGGATGCGTGCCAGTGAACTGTCGTGTTTGTTGATTGCAACAGACGCTGGTGAATCGACGAGGAAAAAGTACTCGTCGAACGCAGACCGTAAGGGAATGCAAGTATATCAAGTGTTTCCGGGTGTTGAACTCGGAGCATTTGTAGGTAAAGGGTTTGTCGCAGTTGCCGGTCTTAAAGAACCAGCGGCTGCAAAGGTAGGAGCAGACATCAACAGTCTGCGTCTGCTAGGTGCAATTGAGGGTTGAAGCGTCAATCCAAGGCCTGTATTGAGTGTTCGCCGCCAGATGGCTGCGAACTGAATGGAGAGTAGATGTCGACACGCCGTGTACATGAATTGGCGAGTGAGCTTGGGGTCAACAAGTACGAGCTCGTAACACAGATTAACGGGCTCGCACTCGGCTTCACAGTGAGCAATCCGATGACGGCTCTTACTGATGCCGACGTCAATACGATCAGGGGTGCGCTTAAATCTCGCAATAAAGCCCCTGCTGTCGTTGAGACGCCCGCAGAGCCCCTCGCAGATATGCCGACAACGATCGTTCGTCGTCGCGCAGGAAAGAAGAAGGATGCTGAGCCCGCACTTGCGGCGCCCGAAGCTCCTGTTGAGTTGGTTATGCCTCAGGTTCGTCGCCGTGCTGGTGATGAAGAGGAAGCTAAACCCGCACCAGTTGTTGCCGAGGCTGTTCCTGCTGTTGTTGAAAAACCAGCAGAACCCGTTGAAGCGCCTGTGGTGAAGGCTGAAGCAGTTGTTGAGGCTCCGCCGGTGGTTGAAGAACCTAAGGTTGCGACCCCAGCTGCTGCTGCTGCTGCCGCCCCCGAAGCCGCGGTGGCGAAGGCCGTCCCACCGGTCGTCAAGACCGATGAGGCTCCTCGTCGTGCACCAACGCCCGAAAAAGCGACGGTCATTTCGACGCCTGCTCCTGGTGCCGCGGCTCCAGCGTCTCGACGACCCGAGCGACCACGTGGTGGCGCGCAGATTGTCGGCGCGATCAGCCCAACGGTTTTGATCGAGCGCCTTCAAGCCGAAGGCAAAGACTTCACGCCAGGTCCCAAAAATGGGCGAGGCAAGCGCGACGGTGGAACCGACGCCAGTGGCAAGCGAGTCGTTGAAGGTCGTGACCTTTACGACGCGAAGTCTCGTCGCGGCAACAAACGTCGTCAGGACAAATCAGGTGGCCGTGGACGGTCGCAACAGTCTGTCCAGCCTGTCGCCCAGCCACAGGCTGAGCATAAACGCGTGATTCGTATCGAAGACGCCATCACCGTGGGCGACCTCGCTCATCAGATGGGTGTCAAATCGGGTCAGGTCGCACTCAAGCTCATGGAAATGGGCATGATGGCGAACTTGAACACGATGTTGGATTTCGACACCGCGACCCTGATCGCCGAAGAATTTGGCTACACGGTCGAGAACGTCGCGTTCGACATCACTCAGTTCTACGACACAAGTCCCGATCCCGAAGAAAGCCTTGTCCCGCGTCCGCCGGTGGTCACCGTCATGGGTCACGTTGACCATGGTAAGACGTCGCTTTTGGACGCTATCCGTAGCTCAACCGTAGCCTCTGGCGAAGCGGGTGGGATCACGCAGCATATCGGTGCCTACCAAGTGCAGGCAGGCGGTCAGGCGATCACCTTCATCGATACTCCCGGTCACGAAGCGTTCACTGCGCTCCGCGCTCGTGGTGCGAATTCGACCGACATTGTCGTGCTCGTTGTAGCTGCCGACGACGGCGTGATGCCTCAGACGGTCGAAGCGATCAACCATGCGCAGGCCGCTGGCGTGCCGATCATCGTGGCGGTCAATAAGATCGACAAAGAAGGTGCGAATCCGGATCGCGTGAAACAGGCGCTGACCGAATACAACCTGCAGCCTGAGGAATGGGGCGGCAAAACGCTCTATGTTGAGGTCAGTGCGAAAGCACGCACCAACATCGAAGGTCTGGTCGATGCGATCATTTTGCAGTCCGAAGTTGAAGAACTTCGTGCCAATCCAGATCGTGACGCTCAGGGTGTCGTGATCGAAAGCCAACTCGATGTCGGACGTGGCCCAGTCGCTACTGTGCTCGTACAGCGCGGAACGTTGAAGCCCGGCGATATCATTGTGTCGAGTCAATTCTACGGTCGAGTGCGTACCATGCACGACGATCGAGGCCGACTTGTTCTCAAGGGTACGCCTAGCTTGCCCATCGAGATCACTGGTCTTGGTGGTGTGCCGGATGCCGGCGAGCCATTCTTCGTCGTTCCCGACGAGCGTGACGCGAAACGCATCACGCAATTCGTTCAGGATCGTCGCAAGAAAGAAGAGATGGCTTCGCGTGCGAAGGAATCATCGTCTCTCAGCCTCGAAGACCTCTCAGCTATGATCCAACAGGGCGAGCTGAAGGAACTCAAGGTCATCATCAAGGGCGATGTTCAGGGTTCGGTGGAGGCTCTCAAGAGCTCTCTTGCAAAACTCGGCAACAAAGAAGTGTGCGTGAAGACGATTCATGCAGGCGTCGGCGGCATCACCGAGAACGACGTGAACCTTGCGGCCTCCTCGGCTTCGTCTGAGCTGGGTGCCGTCATCATCGGCTTCAACACTCGTGCGGATTCCCGTGCGAATGACCAGGCCGAGAAGTACGGCGTCCGTATCATGACGTTCAACGTGATTTACGATGCCATCGAGGAAATTCGAAAAATCCTCGAGAGCATGCTCTCTCCCATCATCGAAGAGCATCTTCTGGGTCATGCCGAGGTCCGAGAGACTTTTGCTGCACCGAAGATCGGGATGATCGCTGGTTGTTATATCACCGACGGTTTGGTTCGCAGGAACGCCAAGGCGCGACTGCTCCGCAACGGCAAGACGATTCACCAATCGGGAATTTCTTCGCTGCGTCGTTTCAAAGACGACGTCAAAGAAGTCAAAGCTGGTTTCGAATGTGGTCTGTCGATGGACAACTACAACGACATCCGCGTCGGTGACATCGTGGAAGCCTTCGAGCTCAAGGAAGTGGCAGCCACTCTTTGATCCTCTGAACAGCATCTTCAACACGCGCGCCCACGGAAATCCCGTGGGCGTTTTCGTGAGATCGGAACATGAAAAAAAAACGAGCCTACAAACGCACGGACCGCGTTGGCCAGAACATGCTGGAGCTTTTGGCCAGCATGCTGCTGGTTGACGTCAAAGACCCAAGGGTCGCGCAGGTTCAACTCATGGCGGTCGACGTCACGTCAGACCTCCGATACGCAAAGGTCTTTTATATCCTTCTAGACAAGCGTGAGCCCGATCCTGAGGCTCAAGATGGCCTTCAACGTGCCGCAGGATTCTTGCGCCGCGAACTCGGTGACCGCCTGACTATGCGTTACGTGCCCGAACTCAAGTTCGAGTACGACCAATCTGTGGAGCGAGGTCGTCGCATCGAAGACCTCCTGAAAACCATTGAACCTCTTCCAGACGTGGACGAAGAGGTCAAAGAAGAGGATCTGCCGTGAACACGCCGTATCCACTCGATCAGGGCTTCCAGGAATTTGTTGATTTGATCGAAGCCAACCAAAGTTTCCTGGTTGTTTCACATGTGCATCCCGACGGTGATGCCATCGGTTCGACGCTCTCGATGGGCCTCGTGCTGGAGCGCCTTGGGAAAGACGTTGTGTTCTATAACGAACACGAAGTCCCTTACAATTTCCTCTTCCTGCCCGGCGCCGATCGCCTTGTGAATGAAGTGCCCGAAGGGGGTTTCGACGTCACGGTCGTTCTGGATTGTGCTGAACCTCACCGCGTGGGCGACATGCCCGCTCACGGTTGGGGCAAGACGATTGCTGTTGTCGATCACCACAAGACCTTCGATTCGGACTTTGCGCAGGTCTACGTGCAGGACATCGAGGCCGCGGCGACAGGCGAGTTGGTCTTCAAGGTGGCCGAATATTTTGGCGTTTTGGACACCGATATCGCGCATAATCTCTATTGTTGTTTGGTCACGGATACGGGCAGCTTTCGCTATTCGAACACGTCCCAAACCACGTTCACGATGGCAGGTGCGTTGGTCGCCGCAGGCGTCAATCCCTGGAACATCAACAGCCAAATCTACGAGAGCCAACCCAAAGAACGACTGATGTTGTTGGGGCGAGTGCTTAGTACGCTTGAGTTCTCCCCGTGTGGACGACTCGCATTCTTGACGATTCAAGCCTCCGACTTTCCAGTGGGAACCGACCTGAGCCTGATCGATGGTTTCATCAATTACGCCCGCTCCGTTCGCGGAGTCGAGGTTGCGACACAGTTGATGGAATCCGACGACGGTTGGCGAATCTCGTTTCGATCGCGAGGAACCGTCGATGTGTCTCAGCTCGCCGCGCGCTTTGGCGGTGGTGGGCATCATAACGCGGCCGGCTGCCAGATTGCTGGCGCGGCGCAGGACGTACGCTCCAGCCTGTCCTCGGCGCTCGTTTCCATGCTTGATACTTGATGGACGGTTTATTCATCATCGACAAGCCCGCAGGCATGACCAGCTTTGACGTGGTTCGCAAGATCAAGCGCGCGGCCGGAACCAGAAAAGTCGGTCATTCTGGGACTCTGGATCCTGACGCCACAGGCGTTCTGATTGTGGCGGCAGGCCGTGCGACACGTTTCCTTCGTTACCTGGTTTCTGACGCCAAAGCCTATTCGTTTGAGCTCGTTTTGGGGGCGCAGACCACAACCGATGATTCCAGTGGAGACGTGGTCCATGAGTCCGATCCATCGAAGGTGGGCCGGGCGGACCTCGAAGCCATCCTGCCGAGTTTCGTGGGCGAATTGGACCAGGTGCCGCCGCTCTATTCAGCGGTGCACGTGGATGGCAAACGCGCCTATGCCCTTGCGCGTGCTGGGGAAGAGTTCGTGCTCGAATCCCGACGAATACACGTCAAATCGCTGACCCTTGATGCGTTCGAATCGCCCATTGCCGGCCTGACCGTGTCGTGTGGTGCTGGCACCTACGTCAGGTCACTTGCCCGAGACATCGGATTGGCCCTGGGCACCCATGGCCACGCTCGTGCGATTCGCAGGGTGATCGCCGGCGAGTTTTCCTTGGATGACGCCACTCCCTTGGCGCTGATCGAAGAAAACGCCGCGGACTTCATTTTGCCGTCGCGCCGCCTCGTGGCTCACCTCGAAGATCGTGTCTTGAATGATGAAGAGGCGAACAAAATGTCGATGGGACAATATGTCCTGGACGACGGCGAGGTCGGTGAGGCTTTGGTCTTATTGCACGATGGGGTTTTTGTGGGGGTAGGGCGCAGGGTCGCAGGCGAGAATGCCGGCCTTCTAAAACCTGAAAGGATGTGGTGAATTAGATCCATTCGCCGGCGGCCGCGTTTGTGAACACAAACGCCCGAACGAGGAGTCTAAATTGAAATGGTTTTTGCTAATTATTCTGGGGATATTGGGTTGCGGAGGGTCGTCCTCAACGGGCTCCTACGCTCCGCAGCAGACCTATTACGCAGGGGCTGAAACGGCGACGATGGCGTCGGACGATGCCGAGGCCGACTCGGTCCAAGTTCAGTCCACATCAAGGTCTGCGGAGGCGAAGCCCGCGACCACGGTTCGAAGAGATCAGAAGGCCGAAGTCGACCTGGATCAAAAGCTCGTCAAGAACGCTTATGTCACTCTCGAGATGGACGATGAGGACGAGTTCGAACCCGCCATCCGGAAATTGGCAGAGCTCGCGAAGCTTCATAAGGGATACGTCGTTGACGAGTCCAAGACGAATATCACGTTCAAAGTGCCGACCGAAAAGTTGGACGAAGTCATGGTTGCGTTGCGAAAGCTCGGTGATGTGACTCAGCAGAATATCACCGTCAGCGACGTGACCGGGCAATATGTCGATCTTCAGATCCGGATCGACAACCTACGCAGGCTGCGCACGCGTCTGCAGGAGCTGCTGGTGCAGGGGCAGACAGTTACAGAAGTGCTGGAAGTAGAGAAGGAACTCGCGCGCGTCACGCGCGAGCTAGAGCAGCTCGAAGGGCAAATGCGCCTTTTGCAGAATCAGGTGGGGTACGCGACCGTTCGAGCGAATTTCGAAGAGTCGGTCTCACCTGGGCCAATCGGGTGGATTTTTTACGGCACCTACAAGGCCGTCAAATGGCTCTTCATCTGGGACTAGTCCTCGAGAGCTTCGAGGTACCTTTCCGCATCAAGCGCTCCCATACAGCCCGATCCTGCGGCTGTGATCGCCTGGCGGTATTCGTGGTCTTGCACGTCGCCCACCGCGAACACTCCATCGATATTTGTCTTGGATGAATGCGACTTCGTGATGATGTAGCCGTTTTCGTCCATGTCGAGCTGCCCAGCAAGAACCTGCGTATTGGGGATATGGCCGATCGCCACGAACACGCCCTCACAGTGGATTTCGCGTGACTCGCCGTTACGCGTGTCTTTAAGCACCAACGCTGTGACGCCGCCTTCTTTGGTGCCTTTGATTTCGGCAACTTCGCTGTTCCATGCGAATTCAATTTTTGGATTCTTGAGCGCACGGTCCTGCATGATCTTTGAGGCCCTCAATTCACCGCGTCGGTGGACAAGGGTGACCTTCGATGCAAACCGAGTCAGGAAGTTGGCTTCTTCAAGTGCTGAGTCTCCGCCACCGACCACCGCGATTTCTTTTCCACGAAAGAAAAAGCCGTCGCAAGTTGCACAGGTGCTGACGCCGTAGCCCATCAGGAGGCTCTCAGAGGGCAGTCCAAGCAGCCTTGCACGTGCCCCACTGGCCACGATCAGTGTTTTGGTATGAAACACGGTGTCGTCGTCCAGGGTGACTTTGAACGGCCGCTGCGAGAAGTCCACTTCTGAGATCATGTACTGATGGATCTCGGTTCCGAATCGTTCGGCCTGTGCGCGGGTTCGTTCAATGAACTCAGGTCCCATCACGCCTTCGGGAAATCCAGGGTAGTTTTCGACTTCCGTCGTGATGGTAAGCTGACCACCGGGTTGCGGTCCTTCAAAGAGGACCGGGGCGAGGTTGGCTCGTCCAGTGTAAATCGCGGCGGTCAAGCCTGCGGGGCCAGAGCCCATGATCGTTACGTCGTAGAGTGCTTGTTTGAGTTCAGGCATGTGCCGGCCTTGTTGTAATCAGTCCGAAGACGCGTCGATGTCTTCTTCGGACTCGGGTAGGGAAGGCGTGACCACTGGGGTCGCGCCGGTAAATTTCCATGTCATCAAAATGCGGTCCATTTCAGCCGTCAGGAGAGGTCCCTTTTCGATGGGCCCCCAGCCAACAACCTGAAATCCCCAATCAGCCCGAGTCATATACGTCGCGACGTATTGAATCGACTGACCTTCAGTCTGGCCGCTGGCGAACACACTTTGACCGATCGTGTTATCGAGCCTTATCGGACCTTGCCGCTCGATCTTAAATCCCTTCAGTCGCTCCTCGAGAACGGCCAAAGAGGCACGTTTGAGCGCCAAGGCATCTGGTGATTCGACGCCCGGAATGCTCGGAAGTTTCTGCGGAATGACGATAAGGTACAAAGAAGAATTGTAGGTCGCTGCCAGATCGGCGTGCGAGTTCAAGTTCTTGGAGTC
>JBFFMO010000161.1:0-7549 GCA_041554035.1 Allomicrovenator sp.
AAGCGCTGAAGTACTATCGTCTGGCGGCCAAGAAGTCCTCGCGCAACGTCGATCCACGGATGAAGGTGATTCGGATTCTGGAACGAGGCGGCAAGGACAAGGAAGTGATTGCAGCATACAAGGATGTGATTCGAATCGCACCGCGTGAGCACCGCTATCAATTTGATTTGGTGCGTTTGCATTTCCGCCTTGGGAATCGAAAAGAGGCCGAATCCATGCTTCGCCAAATCGCGAGTCGATTTGGCCGAGACGTGGACGTATGGGTGTCTTTGGCCGACACCTATATGCGTTTCGAAATGCGCGCGGATGCGCTGAAGGCCTATCAGAAACTTGTTCGCATGGAGCCCAAGAGCGACGCCTACATTCTGGGCCTTGGTGAATTCTACTTTCAGACGGGCGAGCTCGATAAGGCGACTGAGACGTGGGTCAAGCTTCTGGAAAGCGACCTTGAGCCCGCCGAAGCCTACGCGAAACTCGGTCAGGTGCTCGCCGAACACGGTTTGGTCGAGCGCGGACTCAAGCATTATGAAACCGCGGTGGAGCTTGCTCCCGCGGATCTGAATGTCCGGCGCGGGTTGGCGCTTGCGTACGAAAACGCCCGGCAATGGCAGAAGGCGATCGATACGTGGACCTTTGTCTTGGATAATGCCGATCAGCCTTTCACGGCGAACGAAGCGCGTTCCCGCGTCATCAATATTTACCGAAAGCAAAACCGCCTGCGCTCAAAAATGCGCGATTTTCAGCAGGCGTTTGAGGCCCGTCCGCCCAATATTCAGTCCGGGTTCTTCCTGGCGGAAGCCTACGTGAAGCTTGGGGAATACGACGAGGCGGAACGCATCTATTCAAGCTTGTCGGCACTCGCCAAAGGCGAGGCGAATAAGGACTCCGAGGTCGACGCGCTGCTGTCGCTCGAGAAGCTTTACACTCAAACGAGTGATTACGAGTCAGGCATCAAGACTCTGCAAAGGCTGGCCGAGCTGCTGCCCGCCCGTGCTCGTGAGTATTATCACCGCATCGCTGAGCTTTCGCTCAAGACCTATCAGGATGATCAGGCGGTGCAATACGCCACCATGGCCGTCCAGGCGAACCCGGACGACGCGATCGCTCAGGCCCGGCTGGGTGAGATTTATTTCAAGATGGGGAATCTGGAGAGTGCAGCCGCTCAGTATCGAACCGCCGTGGACGTCGATCCGCGGGCTTTTGACATCTGGATGAAGCTCGCTGGGATCTTGACGGAACTCGGGCAATTCGATGAAGCCGAACGCACGTATCGCACGATCGTGGCAAAAACTGACGACGAGGGCCTGATTCTGGATGCCGGTCGCAAAGCCATGAATATGGCCGAGCTTGATGACCGTCTTGAGGAACTCGAAACCGAGTTCTTCCCGCTGGTTTACAGGACTCCAGTGAAGCCGGCTTATCGTAAGTTGGTGCTCGACCTTTATGAGCGGATGACCTCCAGATGGGTGACGCAGGACCGTTACGGCGTTGATCTGGAGCGCGAGGAAGCCGCACGCGAACTTTCGGCGATCGGGCAAAGAGCCTTGCCGGTTTTGGTGGATGCGCTTCAGGGGACCGATGTCGGGCAGCGCGCCACTGCAGTTCGCCTTCTGGGCGATGTTCGTCAAGGAAATGGCGCGGTTGCGCTGGGGCGAATGGTCGAAGACCCGGCTGATCCACTTCGTGTCGTTGCCGCACTGGGTGTGGCTCAGGTTGGAGACGATCGCGCAGCGTTGCCTTTGTCTCGTGTGTTGTCGGACTCGGACCCGATGATTCGTGAACTTGCGATTTGGGCCCTTGGCGGTGTGGGCGGGGACGTGGCGGTGAAATCACTCGCTGAAACCCTGGTTTCGGGGCAGAGTTGGCGGGAACAGGCGTTGGCGTCGATCAGCCTCGGCCGGATTGGCAGCGACAAAGCGGTCGCGCGTTTATTGGATTTTCATCGTCGGCTGCAAGACACCCAACATTCCGATTATCTGGAAGTGGCCGTGATCTGGGCGCTTGGACGCAGCGGCAACGCTCAGGCATCGGTGCCCTTGGCCAATGCATTGAGCCACACATCTGATGATGTTGCGGCGGTCGCAGCGTGGGGGCTTGGACAATCCAAATCTCCCCAGGCCGTCGGAGCGCTTCTGGACGCCTATTGGGGTGCAGACTCCAGAGTCCGCCAGAGAGCCGCACGTGGCTTGGTTCAGGCGGCAACACCAAACGCCATCATGCCGAGAGATCGTCGTCGCATTGACGAGATTCGTCGTGAGTTGCGTTTGGTGAACGAAAGGGACCGTGTATTTGACGTCGAAGGCGTGATCAAGGGGCTTGCTCAGGCGGCCTCGGTGGTTCCTGTGCCTCGGGAAACCAACCTATTCATTGGCGCCAACACAGACGTTTTTGCGGCGTCTGCAAAGAAGGCCATCGTCGTGAGGCCTGAACGGGTCTTGCGTGATCTGGTCAGCGCCGATGCACGCTTGCGAATGGGACATCTTACGGGCGCCGATCCAAGCGCTGCCGAGTCCGAAAGCCTGCGAGTGGTGGCCAAGAAGCTCTTGCCTGAGGCGCGTGAGATCGCTTCGAAGAAGGGCGTTGCCCGCACCCAAGCCCTGACGTTTCTGGCTGCAGCCGGAGAAAAAGCGGATGCGGAAGCGGTGGTGGGTTTGCTCACCAACCCTGACCAGAGCGTTCGTGAAGCCGCGGCATTGGCGGCCGGCTACGTCGGGGACACGTCAGCGCGAGAAGTGCTGACAAAGGCACTCAAGGACCCGTGGTATGGGGTGCGCGCTAACGCCGCGTCGTCTTTGGGCCTGCTTTACGCGGGAAGCAAAGATTCGACGATCGCTGCCAGCATTGAGCCGTTGTTGACCGAGGATTTTGGGTCGATTCAGGTCGCTGCAGCAGAGGCTCTTGGGCGAATCGGTTCACCGGGTTCGATTTCGAGTCTGCAAAAACGTTTGCTCAGCGCGACCATTCCAACCATGACCTCGTGTATCGAGGCGATCACCGCGATTGGCGGGCCTGAGGCTCAAGAAATTGTGGCCCGCTACCGAAAGCATCCCGACCCACGAGTTCGTGACGCCGCAAAGCTAAAGTAGAACCGCCGGATCGCGGCTTGATCCCGCGGATATTCACGCGTAACCTGCGGCCAGTTTCTGCCCATCGGGGAGTCATAGATGTCAAATGCACATGTGTGCGGAGAGTGTGGGGCCGTCGTACCTGACGGTCATCATTATTGTGGTCGTTGTGGAACGCGGTTTGCCGGCGACGGCAAGGGCGGCAACGAGACCATGTTCTTTGGGGCAATGCAGGCTCCTGGACGAGCCAAGCTGATTCTGATCAAAGGCGAAGGCTTAGAAGGCCTCAGCTACCATCTGAATGCGACCGAGCACGTAGCCGGACGGAAGCAGGGAGCGATCCTTTTTCCGGAAGACACGTATCTGAGCCCACGTCATGCGACCTTCTTGTACCGCGACAACATGTTGTTTCTGCGCGACGAGAAGAGCCATAACGGCACATTCTTGCGAGTGGGAGGGCCACGTGAACTCGCTCATGGCGACGAGGTGTTGGTCGGTGAGCAACTCTTGCGAGTCGACTACTTGAACTTGCGTCCGGAATATCCGATGAGTGAGGAGACCCTCATGTACATCAGCCCACCCAAAGACTACCGCTTTCGACTGATTCAGGTTGTTCGCGGCGGCCGCCCCGGAATGTCGTTTTGTTCGGTGAACAACGATGTGCTTGTGGGCCGCGAGGGCTGCGACATGAACTTCGCCGAAGACCGTCATATCTCGCGCAAGCACGCACGCTTCACGTGGACCGACGGCAAGGTTGTGGTTCAGGACCACGACTCACGCAACGGAACGTTCATCCGTATTCAGGACGAAGAAAGACTTCGCCATGGCGACTACGTGTCGTTTGGAAGTGAATTGATGCGCGTTGAAATCAACGGCTAGATCATTCAAGGAAGAGATCCAAAGAGCCGGTGCAATGCGCCGGCTTTTTTTTGTTCAGTGCCTCGTCCGGGCTAAGCCTCAAGCTCCAGGTCCCGCACAACGTTCTCTGCGTGAAACCCTTTGTCTCCGGCTTTCAGCTCAAACTGGACTGTTTCGCCCTGTCTAAGGGTTTTGAATCCATCGCCTTGAATTTGGCTGTAATGGACGAAAATATCGTCCTCAACTTCGTGCTGTGTGATGAATCCAAAACCTTTCGCGTTGTTGAACCATTTCACGAATCCGCTGGCCATACTGCTCCTCCCGACATTTTCCGTGATCAACATGCCCCACCTCACGTGGTGAACCGCGCACCCCTGCGCGGTTAATCAACTTTTTTGTTCTGCCCCCATTATAGAAAAAACGCGAAGCGTTGGGTCAAGCAATTTTTGCTTTTATTTTCTGGGGTTAAAGTTCCAGCGAGGTTGGAATGGCTTCAAGACGGCTTGTCGAGCTTGCTTTTGTAGATGCGAATATGCCCGGCAGCTCTCTTGAGATAGGGGCCGTTGGGGTCTTTGGCGATGTAGAGTTCCATGGCGTCAATCGCGTCTTGCCACCTTCCCAAAGCCGCGAGTACCCAGCTCTTGTTGAAGTATGCCTGTGCGAAATTGGGGGCCACCGAGTTTGCGCGTTCGTACATCTGCAGGGCATCTGCGTAGCGATTCTGTGCCTGAAGTGCGAGTCCAATTCCGTGGAGCGGGCGGGGGTCATCGGGTGCGAATGATTGGACAAACTCGTAGGTTGAGATGGCGTTTTCGTACTCAAACGAGAACACATACGCGGCACCGAGGTTGATCAGGGTGTCGACATCTTTGGGGTCTCCAATGGCCAAACCTGCGCGATAAGCCCGAGCGGCCTCGGCGTACATTCCGCGTTCCTGATAGATATTGCCGAGGTTGAAGTAGACGATCGCTTCTTTGTCGCCGCCGTTGCGAAATGCTTTTTCGATCTCGCCCAGAGCCTCACTGAATTTGGCATCACGCGAGTAGGCAATGGCCGAATTCATGTAAATATCCCATCGGGCCGGATGTCTTTTTTCGGCACGCTTGAAGTCGGCCACCGCTCCCGCGTAGTCTTGCCCATCGAGTTTTTGAACCCCTTGGACAAAATACTCCTGAGCGACGACACCGTTGGTGCGAAGTACTTCATCAGGTTTGTCGGGCGACGACGAACAAGCAGCTAGCGAGACAAACGAGATAATGAGCAAGAGACGATTCAAGACAGACCCCTTCAGTTTGGTCAGACACGTGGGACATTACTTCTGCGTACTGGTGTTCGCAACCTCTGCCATTCTTTCCGTTGGATGCGGTGCTTCGGGCGCTGAGGTGCGAGAACGGCAATTGAAATCGTTGGACGAGGTCGGACCGGCAGAAATTCTCTACGGATCGATTATCCAGGAAATGAACGCCCGAAAATGGCCTGTCGCCACGTCGTCGGACAAAATGCTCCTAGTCGCCGGTGAGTTCCACCAGCTTGATTCTCAGTTGCGACATCGCATGGTTTCTCAAGTTTTGACGTTTCCTAACGGCGTGGCGTTGAACGTGAAGTCAGAATACCAGCGCCTGGATCGAACCACGGAACCACCTGATTGGGTCGAAGCGGCTGACGTCGGCACTCTGACCAAGGCGCGCAGTGATGAGGCTGAATTTGGCGCCGCCGTTCAATCACGTTTTGCGCGGGCGCAATAGATGGTTACGATGCGCCGCATGCGTCATGTTTTTCTGGTCATATCTTGGGGTTTAGTCGTGTTTTAGTCGGGATTGGCTCAGGCTCAATCCTCGGCCGCCGTGCGAGTTCTTTTTCATGGAGGGCAGACAAGCCTCTACGGCTTGGATTTGGCGGGAACCACGGTGGTGGAGCTTGGAGAGGCGCCTTTTGCGGCCGAGGCTGTGGCAGCGCTGGACATGAAGTGGCTGCCGGGTGATGCGGTGCTGCTTGGGCAGGCGTCGGGTTTGGGCTTTGCGGTGTACGACTCGGACCAGAGCCTGATTTCAGTGTTGGATCCGCAGGCGCGCTATCGCGACATCACTCGTGTTGCGGTGGCCAGCTATTCGGCTTTTGGGGTGCCTTCCCGCATGCTGATCGGGGATTCGTTCTCGTCCGTGGTCACCATTCGAGATCTGCAAACACAACAAACGGTGTGGTACCGCAGCGCGCTAAATGGGACGTCTTTTGGTGTTGTTGCGGCCGTCGCTACGCTGCCTGATAACCATGTGTTGCTGGGGCTGAGATGGGATGACCTGGGCCTTTCTGTGATCGATATGTACGACACGGCGTTGGGAGCCGAAGCCCAAGAAATAGCGTCATCAGATTATGTGGGCGCCCCGGTCGACGTGAAGGTCGTGCCCGAGATCGAGGACCTACGCGATGTGTTTGCCCGCCAGGACGGCACGCTATTGGTCGGGACGGCGAGTCGAGTGTTGGTGCTGGATGCCGACGGGAATATCACGTCAGAGCTTCCCCTGACGATGTTTGGCATTGTCGGAGAAGTCGCATCCGTGCGCTGGACGCCGGAGGGGCGTGTGGTGTTTGCCACGTTCGAACGCGGCGCATGGACTCGCCCAAGCGAGGGACATCGTGTTCATTGGTGGGATGTGGACACCCACGAAGTCATTTCATCGGGCTCGTTGAACGCCGCTCCTGCGGCGATCGACACGTGGCTGGGCCATGGTGGAACGGGCACGGATGGATTTGTTGCAGGTCTGGATCAGCTCGCGGATGGAAAAATCGAGGACCTCGAGGCGCTGGCAATCTCGTTGAGTAACCTGACTCCTTCTCGTGGAGATATTCTTGCGGTCCGCGTTGTTGTCTCGAACCAAGGGCAGTTCCCTGTGCCCACGTTGCGTTTCGAGGTCGAAGTTGGCGCGGGAACCTGCGACGAGGTTCAGAGTTTCCCTGAGCCCGTGGGATCTGCGAATGGCGTGATCGTGTATCCCGCGGCCACCTACGACGTGCTCGCCACTCGGGTCGTGAATGCAGAACTGACGCCGGGGGCATGGTGTCTACGTGCAACGGTGACTTCCCTCGAAGGTGAACTGCTTGAGTTTTCGCCCCGTGTCGACTTCGAGGTCGTCGATGCGGTGAGCCTTGGCGAAACCGTCGAACAGGAGGAATTGGATTTCCGGGATGCCCCGGATATGGGAGCCGACGCAGGGGATATGGGCTTGCCGCCCGATCCGCCCTCGGACGAGGGCTGCGGTTGCTCCAGCGTGGCTGAGCCCGATCTGAGTGGGTTATTGCTTCTGCTTGCGTTCGTGGTCAGACGTCGCTTGCGCAGGGGTGCGGCGGGGGCCTAGAGTGTCGCCGCCCTTGAGGAGAAGTATCATGTCCCACTCGCCTCTGACCACGACTCGCCCACCGGCATACACAGCCAGCGGCCGCGAAATCCTGTCGTTTCATTTGCACAGATTCCTGGCCGCTTGGATGGCTCAGGCTCATGTTGAACAGGTGTATATTGCGCGTGGTTTTCCTGGGTCCACGATGCCCGACGCGCTGATTGAAGTGACGGCCGGCGCGGCGCCAGTGGTCGAATTGGCATGGGGTTTTAAGGACGTCGAAGCCGCGGTCGC